>NZ_JBHYVA010000674.1:0-4619 GCF_042750055.1 Streptomyces sp. NPDC059456 | reverse complement strand
TGGTGCGCGGGTGTGTCCGCCTCCGGTCCGCGCCCCGGAGCCCCTGCCCCTCCGCGGGGGGCCGCCCCCCCCCCCGCCCGCCCCCCCCCCCGCCACGCTAGTCGGTGGGGGTGAGGGGCCGCTTGTAGTAGCGCCACGGGAACCAGCCCGCGCCCACCGGGATCCAGCCCTCCGCCTCCATCCGCCGGTGGCGCGCGCCGGAGGGGAGCGTCATCCGGCAGTGCTCCCAGGGGTGGCCGGACGCCTCCACCTCGTGGAAGAACGGGCCGTAGCCCACCATGTGCCAGCCGTCGCGCCCGGCCTCGTCCAGGGCGGCCATCTCGTTGAACGCGGTCAACCCGCCGAGGATGCGGCGCTTCGGGGCGTTCGGGCCCTGCGCGGGCGGTGCCGACGAGCCCGCGGCCGCGGCCTTGGCCGTGAAGCGCTGCTGGGCGGCCTGGCGGCTCACTCCCAGGACGCGGCCCACCGTGTCCCAGCTGTGGCCGGCGGCCCTGGCGCCCTGGACGGCCTCGCGCAGCAGCCGGCTCGCCTCCTCGGCGCCGATGCGCGAGGCGTCCAGCAGGCGCAGGTAGCCGTGGGCGTCGTGGTCGAGGGAATCGGCCAGCCCCTCGGGGGAGCCGAGGACGGCCGCGGCGATCCCTTCCCGGATCCGGTCGATCTCGGCCGGGTGCAGCAGCGGTTCGTCGTTCATCGGCGCAGTCCTTCGAGGGGTTCGAGGGCGTCGAGGACGGCCGCGTCACGGGCGGCCCGTTCGGCGGCGCCGTGGGCCGCCCGGGCGGCCAGGCCTGCCGTGCAGGCGATGAGTACGAGGCCCACGAGGATCAGGGCGATGGTGGCGTAGGTGCCGAGCCGGTCACCGAACAGCACCGTCAGGGCGGGCAGGCTCACGGCGAGCGGTAGTGCGGCGGCCATCGACGGGGTGGCGGGGAAGAGGTCCCGCTGCCGGGCCTTCGAGTTCAAGATCGACATGCGTCAAGGAAACCTTGACATGATCGCCTTGTCAAGAATTCCTTGACGCTCGGACCGGCCGCCCGGCAGGAAGCCCGCCGGACGGCAGGCAACCCGCCGGACGATGCCGGCAGGAGGCCCGCCGGCCGGACGGCGCCCCCTGCCGGGCGTCAGCGCAGCGGAGCCTGCTGGAGCGGTACGGGCCGGGGCACGGCCGGCGCCGGAGGGTCCAGCCGGACCGCGGGCGGCGGGGACACCGGCAGGGTCAGCCCGGTGATCCCGCACGGGACCTCGGGGGTGGCGTACGGAAGGTGCAGGCGGCCGTCCCGGCTCCACAGGCCCGTGCCGAGCCAGCCGTCGGGCGCGGGGAGCCGGAAGACGTGCCGGTCGGCGGCCCGCCACAGGCCGATCCCGCCGTTCTCCAGCCGGAGCGCGACCCCGCAGGTCTCGGGCATCAGGGCCTGGCCGGGCTGGACCGCGAACGGGACCCCCGCCTCCCCGCGCAGGCACTCGGGGAAGCGCACCGGGCGGGAGCTGCCCAGCACCCCCCAGCCCAGGCGCGGTTCGCCCGGGGCGTCCGAGCGGATCAGCAGCAGGCCGCTGTCGGGGTCGGCGAGCAGCAGCCGGTCGTCGCTGCCGTCCGCGATCTGGAGCAGCGGGGAGACCTCGCCGCCGCGGCCCAGGTCCACGGCGACGGCCTTGGTGGTGCCCCCGAGTTCGCGGTCCAGGGAGAGCATCCGGCCGGTCCGGTCCAGCCAGACGCCGCCGGTGCAGCGGCCCGGGATGCGGGCGACCTCCCCGAAGGGGCCGCCGGCGACCTGCCAGACGGTGGTCCCGGCGTCCGAGGCGGCCAGGGCGAAGGCGCCGCGTCCGTCCGGTGAAGGGGGCAGCAGGGACACCCGTACGCCGTCGTCCTGCGGCTCCACCGAGCCCAGCGGGAGTTCCCCGGTCCGTGGTCCTGCCGCGGCGCCGCCCGTCGGGTACAGCAGCGCGAAGGCGTGCCGCTCGGCGACCCGGCGGTGGATCAGCACCCGCCCGTCCGCCAGGGCCAGCAGCTCGCTGTCGGCCTCCTCGGGCTGCCCGAGCGGCAACGGCACCGCGTACGGCTCGGGCCCGGCCAGGGTCCAGCGCTCCGGGTAGCGGGCCTCGCCGTCCCCGGCCAGCCGGGCCGCGTACGACCCGTCCGCCGCGATGGTGAACCGGGCCGTCATCGTGATCTCGATGGCACAGACAGTCATCCGTGCGTCACCTCCGGTGAGGAAGCTAGTTTTCGCACGTCGGCCCGAACGGCACGACCTTCCGGGCTTCACACGTACGGGTGGCCGCCCGGCGGTTCGGCCGTGGCGGCGGAGGCGGTTGTGCTGTGCGGTACCCGCAGGGCGCGGGGCCCTTCCGCGAGGCCCGTACGGTCCGGGCGTTCCGGGCGGTGGGCCCCGGGAGCCCGGGACCCGTACGGACTCTGCCGCTCCCGTACGGACGGTAGCCTTGGCCTGTGCCCCGTCTCTCCGAAGTCATCGCCGCGCTGGACGTCCTCTGGCCCCCCTCGCGGGCCGAGCAGTGGGACGCCGTCGGAACCGTCTGCGGCGATCCCGACGCCGAGGTCGGCCGCGTGCTGTTCGCCGTCGACCCCGTCCAGGAGATCGTCGACGAGGCGGTGAAGCTGGGTGCCGACCTGGTCGTCACCCACCACCCCCTCTATCTGCGCGGCACCACGACCGTCGAGGCCGGCACCTTCAAGGGCCGCGTCGTGCACACGCTGATCAAGAACGACATCGCGCTGCACGTCGCCCACACCAACGCGGACACCGCCGACCCGGGCGTCTCCGACGCCCTCGCCGGCGCCCTCGGCCTGCGCATCACCGGGCCGCTGGTCCCCGACGCGAGCGACCCCGCGGGCCGCCGCGGCCTCGGCCGGATCTGCGAGCTGGACCACCCCGAGACCCTGCGGGAGTTCGCCGCCCGCGCCGCCGCCCGGCTGCCGCGGACCGCCCAGGGCATCCGCGTCGCCGGCGACCCGGACGCGCTCGTCCGCACCGTCGCCGTCAGCGGCGGCTCCGGCGACAGCCTCTTCGACCAGGTCCGCGCCTGCGGCGTGGACGCCTACCTCACCGCAGACCTGCGCCACCACCCGGTGTCCGAGGCCCGTGAGAAGAGCTCGCTCGCCCTCGTCGACGCCGCGCACTGGGCCACCGAGTGGCCCTGGTGCGAGCAGGCCGCCGCGCAACTCGACGCGATCTCCGAGCGCCACGGCTGGGGTCTGCGCACCCACGTCTCGCGCACGGTCACCGACCCGTGGACGGCGCACGCGCCGTCCGACGTTCCTTCATCTCCCTCTTCTATCTCAGGAGCCCCCAACTGAACGCCGAGCCCGCCGACCAGATCCGACTTCTCGACGTCCAGGCCCTGGACGTCCGGCTGTCTCAGCTCGCCCACAAGCGCAAGTCCCTGCCGGAGCACACCGAGGTCGAGTCCCTGGCCAAGGACCTGACGCAGCAGCGCGACCTGCTCGTGGCGGCCCAGACCCAGGCGAGCGACGCCGCCCGCGAGCAGACCAAGGCGGAGCAGGACGTCGACCAGGTGCGCCAGCGCGCGGCCCGCGACCAGCAGCGGCTCGACTCCGGCGCCGGCATCTCGGCCCGCGACCTGGCGAACCTGCAGAGCGAGGTCGTCTCCCTCGCCAAGCGCCAGGCCGACCTGGAGGACGTCGTCCTGGAGGTCATGGAGCGCCTGGAGGGTGCGCAGGAGCGGGTCACCGAGCTCACCGAGCGGGTCTCCGCCCTCGAAGCCAAGCTGGCCGACGCCACCAGCCGCCGCGACGCGGCCACCGGTGAACTCGACGCCGAGGCCGCGAAGGTCACCAAGGACCGCGAGGTCATCGTCGCGTCGATGCCGGCCGACCTGATGGCCCTGTACGAGAAGATCCGCGTCAAGCAGGGCGGCGTCGGCGCCGCCCGCCTGTACCAGCGCCGCTGCGAGGGCTGCCGCCTGGAGCTGGACATGGCCGAGGTGAACGAGATCAAGGCCGCGGCCCGCGACCAGGTCGTACGCCACGAGAACTGCGGCCGCATCCTGGTTCGTACGGCCGACTCGGGCATCTGATGCCCCGGTTTGTCGTGGAGGCCGACGGCGGCTCCCGGGGCAACCCGGGGCCCGCCGGCTACGGCGCCGTCGTCCTCGACCCGGCCACGGGCGAAACGCTGGCCGAGCGCGCCGAGTACATCGGCGTCGCGACGAACAACGTGGCCGAGTACAAGGGCCTGATCGCCGGCCTCAAGGCCGCCCGCGAGCTGGCCGCCGACGCCCAGGTCCAGGTCCGCATGGACTCCAAGCTCGTCGTCGAGCAGATGTCGGGCCGCTGGAAGATCAAGCACCCGGACATGAAGCCCCTCGCGGCGGAGGCGGCGACGATCCTGCCCCGCGCGCAGGTCACGTACGAGTGGATCCCGCGCGAGCGCAACAAGCACGCGGACCGGCTCGCCAACGAGGCGATGGACGCGGGCAAGCACGGCAGGCAGTGGGAACCCTCGGCCTCCACGGCGGCCCTGGACCGGTCCGCGGCCCGCTCGGCGGCGGCCGCGCCCGCCCCCTCGGGCCCGCCCGGCGACGCGGCGGCCGGAGCCGCGGCCGCCCGGGCCGCCCGGGCCCCCGGCCGGGCCGGCGCGGCGGCGGCC
>NZ_JBHYVA010000673.1:0-4631 GCF_042750055.1 Streptomyces sp. NPDC059456 | reverse complement strand
GGGCGTGGGGCCGGGTGGGGGGCGCGACCCCGGGGGCGCCGAGCAGGGCGCCGGAGCGGGCGCCGGCCGGCAGGCCGACGGCGGCCGCGGCCATCCGGCGGGCGTAGGCGCGGTGCCGCTCGGGGAAGTCGGCCTCGAACAGCTGGAGACAGGCCAGGGCGTGCCGCGACCCGACCGCGGACCCGTCGCGCACGGGCCGCCGCTCGAAGGCCCACTCGCTCCCGTACGAACTCTCCCAGACGGCCCCGGCCACGGTGGCGCCGGCTTCCGGGCCGGACTCCCCGGCCGACGCGGCGGCCGGGTCTGCGGCCGGGGCCGCGGTCGGCTTGCCGGGCGGGCCACTGACCGCAGCCGCGGCGCGGTCGCCGACCGCATGCGCGGCCGGGCCCGTGGCACGGTCCGGGGCCGGCCTCCCGGCCGGAGCCGCCGTCGGCTTTCCGGCGCGGTCGTGGACCGCATGCGCGGCGGGGCCCCAGCCGGAGTCTTCGGCGGATTCCGCCGCGAGCTCGGCCTCCAGGAGGTGCAGGGCCGCGAGGGCGTCCTGGGTCTTGACGTCCCCGTGGGCGGCCAGGTGGTCGACGAGGCGCTGCATCGCGGGGCGGGCGGGGCCCGCATGGTGGAGGAGGGCCTGTTCGGAGCGCTCCGTGAAGTGCAGGGAGTCGGCCACCTGCCGGATCCGCGCCGCCTCGGCGGCGGAGAGCCGGCCGGCGGCGGTCAGTTCTGCGACCGCATGCCGGACGGCGACCGTCGCCACCGTGAGGCGGCGCCCTCCGTCGCCGTCAGCGGCATGCAGCACGCCCACATCGGCATCCGCGACCAGCTCGCCGCAGCGGGCCGCCGTGTACACGTGGCCGAGGCCGCGCATGCCGAACCCGGCCAGCTCCGCGGCGCGCAGCGCGCCCAGGCTGGCCGTGCCCGCGACGCGCACCCCGAGGGCGAGCGTCGCGAGGATCTCCTTGTGCCGGATCGGCGCGAAGTGCTGGTAGACGCCGTCGATCACGAGCACCTGGTCCCCGGGCCGCAGGTCCAGCGCGAACAGGTCGCCGTGCCGGACCGGAGGCAGGTACGTGAAGGAGCCCGCGGGCCGTTCGGCCGGAGCCAGCGTCGGGCCCACGAAGGCGAAGCGGGCAGGCGGACGGGCTGTCACGTGAAGCTCCTGCTCGTGAGTTCCTGGGGGCGCGGGTGTTCGAGTACGAGGCCCAGGCCCGGGGCGAAGACCTGGACCACCGCGGGCCACGGGCGGCCGGCCGGGGTGAGGTCCACGGCGATGACGGGCCGCCCGGTGCGGGCGTGCACGGCGTCGACGAGCCCGTCCAGGACCTCGTCCAGGGTGCGGGCGGACGCGGCGCCCGGCGCGGGCAGCGGCTCGCTGCGGCCCGGGACCGGACGGGGTCGCCCGGCGGGGGCGCCCTGGAGCCGGAATGTCCATTCGGGGATGTCGTCGCGGCCGCCGCTGATCGTCGAACCGCGGCTCTGCACGGCCTCCAGCAGCGCCCGTTCGGCTGCGATCGCCGCGTCGGTGTGGCAGCCCGATCCGGCGAAGACCTGCCACATCTCCGGCTGGGTCAGCCGGCAGGTGTAGGTGTACGTGCCGGGCAGCGACGGGATCCGCTCCAGCACGGCGTCGGCGCCCGCCTCGCGGATCCGCTGCACGACCGGCTCCAGCCGGTCGCCCAGGCTGCCCGGTTCCACCCGTACGGCCTCCGCGCCGGCGTCGCCGAGGCGCGCCAGCGCGTCGCGCTCGCACAGCTCCAGCAGCCCGTGCAGCGCGGCTTCCACGTGGTCGTTGCCGCCGGCCAGGCCGTTCGTCGTCGTCACGAAGGTGCTCGGCTGCCACTGCCCGGCCGCCCAGCCGCGCAGGCCGACGGCCGCCGCGGGCAGCAGGGCCGGGGCGCCAAAGACCAGGTCCCAGCCCGCCACCCAGTCGAGTTCCGTACGGTCGTCGGCCAGCGAGACGGGATGCAGGGACAGTTCGCCGACGCCGTAGCCCGGCTCCAGTTCCCGGGCGCTGCCGTGCGCGACGGTCTCGGGACGGGCCTGTTCGGAGGCGGCGACCTCCAGCGACTCCATCACCGCCGAGATCCGGGCCGACGCGTGGTCGATGCCCTTGCCGGCGCTCGCCACCAGGGTGGCGGCCGCGGGCCGGATCGCGGTCCACACGGGAGTGCCGAGGGTGTCCAGACCGGTCAGGTCCGCCACCCGCGTGATGCCCCGGTCGGCGAGCAGCGGCTCCAGCCGGGCCCACGTCTGCTCCGCGGTGGTGCTGCGCAGGGTGCCCCGGGTGACGGCTGCGGGTCCTCCGCCGGTCAGCCAGGACGGACGCCGGGAGGCCCGCAGCCGGTTCACCGGTGCTCCCTGCGCAGGGTGACGGCGGCCCGGGTGACGGCCTTCTCGTCGGCGTCGGCGAGGTGGGCGAGCAGGGCCTGGCGCAGGAGTTCCGTGCGCTCGGCGGGGGAGTGCCGGTGGTGGTTCTCCTCGAACGCGGTGAAGCGCGGGTCCGCCATGAACGTGGCCAGCAGGACGTTGGCGAGGTTCTCGGCGGTCGGCTCCTCCACCGTGACCGCGATGTGGATCGAGTTGCCCTCGCGGGCCGTCGCGTAGTGCGGCGTGCCGTGCGGCATGTACAGGACGTCGCCGGGGCGCAGGGTGACCTCCACCCGCTCCTCGTCGGCGATCGGGCCCTCGTGGATGGTCGAGTCGCTGGTCGAGCCCGGGTGGATGCGGCCGAAGACCCAGTCCTTGGTGCCGGAGACCTGGAGCACGAAGACGTGCGCTCCGTCGTAGTGGGCCTGCATGGCGGTCTTGCCGGGCGGGCTCAGGAACACGAAGGACTCCAGGCCGCCGCGGAAGTGCGGCTGCATGCCCTGCACGAGCGTGCGGATCCGCGGGTGCCAGTGCTCGGCCTGGTTGAACTTGAAGGTCGCCCCGGCCTCCCAGTCCTTGTGGATCTGCTCGGCCCGGATGAAGCCGGTGAGGTCGTGGCCGACCACGCGCCGCTTGGTGGACATGTCGCTGATCGCGGTGCGCACGCCCTCGTTGAACACGGTGAAGTACGGCCGGGACAGCAGGCCGCACTCGACCTCGTCCCACATCTCCTGCTCGGTGATCAGGCCGGACAGGTCGCTCTGCGCGCGCAGTACCACGGGCTGGTTCGCCCAGTGGTCCCGGAAGAACACGGCGGGGTCGCCCACCAGATGGTCCAGGAGCGTGGGCAGTCCGTCGGCGGCCGGTGCGGCCGCGGTCCCGGAGAGGGTCCCGGGGGTGTGGGTCGTGACAGTCATCAGCCGATCGCCTCCCGCATCATGTCCACCGCCGTGCGCGTCCACCGCGTGCCGTCCAGGTTCTCGGCCTGCTCGTACAGGGCCGTGCGCACCGCGCTCGTCCGCTCGTCCAGCGGGCGCTGGTGGAAGTGGTGCACGAGCTCCGGGCGGTCCTCGAGGAAACGCTGCAGGAACGCCTCGACCAGGTTCTCGGGGGTCGGGTCGGTCAGCGTGAACGTCAGGTGCAGCGAGGGGCCGTCCACGGCGACCGCGTCGTGCGGCCAGCCGTGCGGGAGGTAGAGCACGTCGCCGGGCTCCATCGTGAACACGTGCGTCGGGCGGGACGCGTCGACGTCCAGTCCCGCGCCGGCCCCGACCTGGTCGGGCTCGGCGTACAGGTGCCACTCCTTGCGGCCCTCCAGCTGGATGGCCACCACGTGGGCGGCGTCGCGGTGCGGCAGCATGCCGCGCGACTCGTCCGGGGTCCAGAAGACGTACGAGTTCGCCGCGACGGGCAGGAACTCCTCCAGCCCGCGGGCGATGTCGCGGGTCTGCCGGTGCCAGTCCTGGAGCTGGTTGAGCTTGAGGGTCGCGCCGCGGTCCATGTGCCGGCGGACGGCGACCGGGTCGGGGAACCCTTCCCGCTTCTGACCGATGACGTCGCGCACCGACGTGTACGAGGTGACGGGGGGCACTTCGCCGTGCTTCAGCAGCGTGAAGTACGGCCACTTGAGCAGGCTCGCGTCGAGCCAGCGCTCGATGTCGGCGGAGCCGAGCAGATCCGACACGTCCACGGCGTTCTTGAGGATGCGGTGCGAGACGCCCCAGGCGTCTTCCAGCAGCCTGTCGCGGAGCGTGGCAGTCACGGAAGCGGCTGCGGTCATGCGGGGAGCCAGCCTTTCGGTCGGGGAGGGTCTTCGGGATCAGAGGCGCCCGGGAGCGGGATGCTCCCGGGCGGCCTTCTACCTGCTGACTGCCGAGCGATCAGGCCTCGTTGATCTGGCTGAGGACCATCATCGGGGCGTCGTACGCCTCGTCGTTGCTGAGGACCGCGGCCTTGGCCGGGTCGATGACACCCTCACCGGCGAGGCGGGCCTCGGTCGGGTTGGCGACGAGCTCGGTGTCGTTCAGGTTGTTGAGGACATCGCGCAGAGCCATGGGGAAACCTCCTTGGTGCGCCACTGCGAATCAGCGGCGGCTTGTTAACAGCATGTTCATGTCGACTTGACCGGCCCTTACGCGCGACTGGAGTCCGGACGGCGCCGCGGGCCGGTCCCGCTGGGGCGGGGAACGCGCGCGGGCCCCGGCGGGGCGGGGGCGCGCGCGGGGCCGGGGGTGCGGGGGGCGCGGGGGGGGGGGGCGCGCCGCCGC
>NZ_JBHYVA010000672.1:0-4651 GCF_042750055.1 Streptomyces sp. NPDC059456 | reverse complement strand
CCCTTGGCCAGTTCGACGAGGGCCCTGCCGTCCGCGGCGGCGTGCGCGGCCTGCACCTCGCGGCGCAGCCGTTCGACGGTGGCGACGAGCCGGCCCAGGGGCGTCGGGGCCTGCTGCGGGATCGCCGCGCGGAAGGCGTCCTCCATGGCGGCCTCCGGTGCCCGTGCATCGCCGTGCCGCTGTGTTTCGGGGGTGCTCACGGTGGGTGCGGCTCCTTGCCGGGACGGAAGTGCGGGGGCGGCGGGGCGGCGGTCATCTGGTGAGCCAGTGCCGGACGCGGGCGATCAGGTCGTCGGCGTCGACCGGCTTGGTCACGTAGTCGCTCGCGCCCGCGGCGAGGCTCTTCTCCCGGTCGCCGGGCATCGCCTTGGCGGTGACCGCGATGATGGGAAGGCCGGCGTGGGCGGGCATCCGCCGGATCTCGGCGGTCGCCGCGTAGCCGTCCAGTTCCGGCATCATCACGTCCATCAGGATCAGGTCGACGCCCTCGTTGCGGGTGAGGGTCTCGATGCCCTTGCGTCCGTCCTCCGCGTGGAGCACGCGGATGCCGTGCAGTTCGAGCACGCCGCTGAGGGCGTACAGGTTGCGCGCGTCGTCGTCGACGACGAGGACGGTGCGTCCGGCGAGGCCGTCGTCGAGCACGTGGGCGGGGGTCTGCCCGCGCTCCGTGCCCGCGTGGACGAAGGGCAGTACGTCGCCCGGCTGGTCCGCGGACAGGTGCAGCACGATGCGTTCGCGGAGCTCGTCCAGACTGGACAGCAGCTCCAGGCGGCGTGACGCGGCCCGTTCCCGCAGGGCGCTCTCCTGGCCGGTGTTCAGCCGGGGGTTGTTGTGCGCGAGGACGGGGAGGGAGGAGAGCGCCGGGTCGCCGTCGAGCGCGTCGAGGAAGCGCAGGGCCTCCCCGTCGGGCATGTCGAGTTCGAGGACGACGCAGTGGAAGGAGTCCGTCGCGAGGGCGGCGGCGGCTTCCCGGGAGCTCGTGACGCCGACCACCTGGATGCCGCCGGGGTCCCCGGCCGGCCGGTGGTGGGGTGCGAAGTCCCGGTCGGCGCTCTCGGCGACGAGGGAGAGCAGGCCGCCCTGGCGCTCCTCGATCACCAGCAGGCGGCGGGCCTGGCGCTGCGCGGGCACGGCCGGTGTCCCCGGGTGGTCCGCTTCGGCGGGCCCGGCGGCGGCTGTGTGGGGGGCGGACTCCGGGGCGGCGGGGAACGGGTCCCTCTCGTACTCCGCCCACGTGACCGGCAGGTAGAGGGTGAACGTGCTGCCCTGTCCCGGGGTGCTCTCCGCGGTGACGGCGCCGCCGAGGAGCTGGGCGATCTCACGGCTGATGGAGAGCCCGAGGCCGGTGCCGCCGTACTTGCGGCTGGTGGTGCCGTCGGCCTGCTGGAAGGCGCCGAAGACGGACGCCAGCTGCTGCTCGGGGATGCCGATGCCGGTGTCGCGGACCCGGAAGGCCACCACGGGCCCGCGTCCGGGCAGCCCGGCGGGGACCTCGGGCGCCGTCGCCGGCTCGATCCGCAGCTCGACGCCACCGCGCTCGGTGAACTTGACGGCGTTGGAGAGCAGGTTGCGCAGGACCTGCCGCAGCCGCGAATCGTCGGTGTGCAGGGCGTGCGGGGCGTCGGGGGCGGTGGTGACGGTGAACTCGAGGCTCTTCTGCGTGGTCATCGGGCGGAAGGTGGCGTCGACGTACTCCAGCAGCTGGGGCAGGGCCACCGCCTCGGGGTTGATGTCCATCTTCCCCGCCTCGACCTTCGACAGGTCGAGGATGTCGTTGATCAGCTGGAGCAGGTCGGATCCCGCCGAGTGGATGACGCCCGCGTACTCGACCTGCTTCGGGCTGAGGTTGCGGGTGGGGTTCTGGGCGAGGAGCTGGGCCAGGATCAGCAGGCTGTTGAGCGGGGTGCGCAGCTCGTGGCTCATGTTGGCGAGGAACTCGGACTTGTACTTGGAGGCCAGCGACAACTGCTGGGCACGGTCCTCCAGTTCCTGCCGCGCCTGCTCGATCTCCAGGTTCTTGGCCTCGATGTCACGGTTCTGGCTGGCCAGGAGGGCGGCCTTCTCCTCCAGTTCGGCGTTGGAGCGCTGGAGTTCCTCCTGCTGCACCTGGAGTTCGGCCGAGCGGGCCTGCAGTTCGCCGGTCAGCCGCTGGGACTCCCCGAGGAGTTCGTCGGTGCGGGCGTTGGCGACGATCGTGTTGACGTTGACGCCGATGGTCTCCATCAGCTGGCCGAGGAAGTCGCGGTGCACGGGGGTGAAGGCGCCGAACGAGGCGAGTTCGAGCACGCCGAGGACCTGGTCGTCCGCCACGATCGGCAGGATGATCAGGCTGCCCGGGGTGGTGCGGCCCAGCCCCGAGGAGATCACGTAGTCGCCGGGCACCTGGTCGGTGGCGATGATGCGGTGGCTGCGGGCGGCCTGTCCGACCAGGGACTCGCCGAGGGCGAAGGCGGTGCCCTCTCCGGTGCCCGCGGGACGGCCGTAGGAGCCGACCAGGGTGAGCACGGTGCCGCCGGGACGCTCCTCGGCGAGGTAGAAGGCACCGTACTGGGCCGCGACCAGCGGGGTCAGTTCGTCCATGACGAGGGCGGCGACGACGGAGAGGTCGCGGTGGCCCTGCATCAGGCCGGAGATCCGGGCCAGGTTGGACTTGAGCCAGTCCTGCTCCTGGTTGGCCCGGGTGGTCTCGCGCAGCGAGCCGACCATCGAGTTGATGTTGTCCTTGAGTTCGGCGACCTCGCCGGAGGCGTCGACGGTGATCGAGCGGGTCAGGTCGCCCTCGGCGACCGCGCTGGCGACCTCGGCGATGGCCCGGACCTGGCGGGTGAGGTTCCCGGCCAGTTCGTTGACGTTCTGGGTCAGCCGCTTCCAGGTGCCGGAGACGCCCTCCACCTCGGCCTGGCCGCCGAGCCGGCCCTCGCTGCCCACCTCGCGGGCCACGCGCGTGACCTCGGCGGCGAAGGCGGACAGCTGGTCGACCATCGTGTTGATGGTCTCCTTCAGCTCCAGGATCTCGCCCCGCGCGTCCACGCGGATCTTCTGGGTCAGGTCGCCCTTGGCCACGGCGGTGGTGACCTGGGCGATCGAACGGACCTGTGCGGTCAGGTTGTCGGCCATGACGTTGACCGATTCCGTGAGGTCCTTCCACGTGCCGGAGACGCCCTTGACGTCCGCCTGCCCGCCGAGCCGGCCCTCGGTGCCCACCTCGCGGGCCACCCGCGTGACCTCCCCGGCGAAGGCGGACAGCTGGTCGACCATCGTGTTGATGGTCTCCTTCAGCTCCAGGATCTCCCCGCGCGCGGTGACGGTGATCTTCTGCGAGAGATCGCCCTTGGCCACGGCGGTCGCGACCTGGGCGATGGAGCGCACCTGGTCGGTGAGGTTTCCGGCCATGAAGTTGACCGAATCCGTGAGGTCCAGCCAGGCGCCGTCGACGCCGGGCACGTCGGCCTGCCCGCCCAGGGTGCCCTCGGTGCCCACCTCGCGGGCCACCCGCGTCACTTCGGACGTGACCAGCGACAACTGGTCGGCCATCCCGTTGAAGACGGTCGCGATCTCACCGAGCAGTCCGTCCGAGGTGTCGGGCAGCCGGGTGCGGAAGTCCCCGTCGCGCACCGCCGTCAGGCCCGCCAGCAGCCTGCGCAGCTCCGGTTCGCCGACCCCGTTGCCGCCCGCGGGCTCCGGCGAACCGCTCGGCGAATCCGGGCTCGTCCGCTCAGCCATCCGTCAACCCCTCGCCACGCGACCGGTCGGCGAAGGTTGACGCCGACCCGAAGGACCTTATGGCACGACCGATTCCGGTGAAGCAGCGCTTCCGCACACGGGCGCGCAAGCCCCGGGTGCGCGGGCGGGCGCCGGGTAGACGCACCGGTGACGAAGAACACAACTCGCGAAATGGGGTGAGGGCATTGTCGGTCAAGGTCGTGGGCTGGGCGCGCTCGTTTCCGGTGTCGAGGGGGGTGCGGGCGGCGCGGCAGTGGACCGCCGGGCACCTGGAGTCGCTGCCGTGGGACGACGCGGCCGCGGACACCGTGCATTCCGTGCTGCTGAGCGTGTCCGAACTCGTCACCAACGCCCACCTGCACGCGGCCGGCACCGCCCACCTCGTGCTGACGTGGGACGGCCGCTGTCTGCACGTCAGCGTCGCCGACTCGGACCCGAGCCTGCCCGGCCCGCCGCGGGCCGACGCCGGACCCGGCGCCACCCACGGCCGGGGGCTGGGGATCGTCACCGCCCTGGCGGACTCGTGGGACATCCACGCGTGCCACGGCGGCAAGGCGATCACGGCCTGCTTCCGTCCCTACGGCGGAGCCGACCCGCACACCGGCCCGCCGGCCGGCCGGGCCGGGCCGCGCCCGTCATGATCCTGCGACGGCGTCCTCGACGCTGGGGTACACGGACAGCACCGTGTCGGCGCCCGTCAGGGCGAAGAGGCGGCGGAGCTGCTCGCCGGGGGCGGCGATGCGCAGGGTGCTCTGATGGTGCAGCCGCAGCAGCAGGTTCAGGAACGACGAGTCGCCGAAGGTGACGGACCCCACGTCCAGCACCACCAGCGGGTGCCGGTCCGCTGCGTCGGCGAGGGCCTCCTCGAGGGGGGCCAGCGTGTCCTGGTCGAGCTCCCCGTGCGCGGCCACCACCCACCCGGTCCCGG
>NZ_JBHYVA010000671.1:0-4658 GCF_042750055.1 Streptomyces sp. NPDC059456 | reverse complement strand
GAGTGAAGAGTTCCGTCATGCCGTCCACCGGTCCGCAGTCCGTCGATCGCGCCCTCGCGATCCTCGACGCCGTCGCCGACGCGCCCGGGCCGCTGGGCGCCAAGGCGCTGGCCCGCCGGATGGAGTGCTCGCTGTCCACCGCCTACCACCTGCTGGCCCCGCTGACCGCACGCGGGTACCTCGTCCGCACCGCGCAGGGGTACGTGCTGGGCCCCAGGATCCCCGGGCTGCACCGGAGCCTGCTGCGCCATCTGGAACCCGCTCCCCGCATGACCGACCTGCTGGCCCGGCTGCGCCGGGCCACCGGGGCCGAGGCGTACTACACCGCCTACCGCGGCGGCCTGATCACCGTCGTCGACACCACCGCCCCGGTCACGGACGCGGCGAACCCGTTCGCCCCCGGGCGGGAGACCCGGGCGCACGCCACCGCGCACGGCAAGGCGCTGCTCGCCGAACTGCCCCGGCCGCTGCGGCGGCGGTACCTGGCCGAGCACGGGATGGCCCGCCTGACCGGGGCCACCATCACCAGCGCCGAACTGCTGGAGGCGGAACTGTCCCGGGTGCGCGGGCAGGGCTTCGCCGTGTCCGTCGGCGAGGCCGACCCCGCGTACACCTGCCTGGCCGTGGCCCTGCCGCGCGGCCGCGGCGGAGACCACGGCCACGACGGCGACGCCGTGCACGCCCTGTCGGTGTCCCTGCCGACCGAGGAGTTCCGGCGGCGCCCGCGGGAGATCCGTACCGCCCTCGCGCAGGCCGCGGCGGGCTGCGCCTGACACCCGTCGCGCGGGTTTTCCGACACAGCCGGAAATACGGCGCGATGGGGATGCGCGGCCCCCGGCCGCCTGCCAGTCTGGTCGGCATGATCTTCATCGCCGTCAGGTTCGACGTCCGTCCGGAGCACAGCGACAACTGGCTCACGCTCGTCGACGACTTCACCCGGGCCACCCGCAACGAGCCGGGCAACCTCTTCTACGACTGGTCGCGCAGCGTCGACGACCCCACCAAGTACACGCTCCTGGAAGCCTTCACCGACGCCGAGGCGGGCGCCGCGCACGTCGCGTCCGACCACTTCAAGGCCGGTATGGAGACCCTCGCCGGCGCGATCGCGGCCACGCCGGAGATCATCCACGTCGAGGTGCCCGGCCAGGGCTGGAGCGCCATGGCCGAGCTGTCCCCCCGCAACTGACCCACGGCCCTACGAAGAGGCCTCCAGCAGCCGGGCGGCCGTCTCGCGCATCTCGACCTTGCGGATCTTGCCCGTCACGGTCATCGGGAACTCGTCCACGACGTGCACGTACCGCGGGATCTTGAAGTGGGCCAGCCGTCCGTCGCAGTACGCGCGGACGGCTGCCGCGGTCAGCGGCTGCGCCCCCTCGCGCATCCGCACCCACGCCATCAGCTCTTCCCCGTACTTGGCGTCGGGGACGCCGATGACCTGGACGTCCAGGACGTCCGGGTGGGTGTGGAGGAACTCCTCGACCTCGCGCGGGTACACGTTCTCGCCGCCCCGGATCACCATGTCCTTGATGCGGCCGGTGATGCTCAGGTAGCCGTCCTCGTCCATGACCGCCAGGTCGCCGGTGTGCATCCAGCGCGCGGCGTCGACGGATCCGGCGGTGCGCTCCGGCTCGCCCCAGTAGCCGAGCATCACCGAGTAGCCGCGGGTGCAGAGCTCTCCCGGCTCGCCGCGGGGCACGGTCCGGCCGGACCCCGGGTCGACCACCTTGACCTCCAGGTGCGGCCCGACGCGGCCCACCGTGGACACCCGGCGTTCGACGGAGTCGTCGGCGCGGGTCTGGGTGGACACCGGGGAGGTCTCCGTCATCCCGTAGCAGATGGCCACCTCGCGCATGCCCATCCGGTCGATGACCTGCTTCATCACCTCGGTCGGGCAGGGCGAGCCCGCCATGATCCCGGTCCGCAGGCTGGACAGGTCGTACGTGTCGAAGCCGGGCGCGGCCAGTTCGGCGATGAACATCGTGGGGACCCCGTACAGGGAGGTGCACGCCTCCGCCTGGACCGCGGCGAGGGTGGCCTGCGGGTCGAACGACGGCGCGGGGATGACCATCGCCGCACCGTGGCTGGTGCAGGCGAGGTTGCCCATGACCATGCCGAAGCAGTGGTAGAAGGGGACCGGGATGCAGACCCGGTCCTGTTCGGTGTAGTGGCACAACTCCCCGACGAAGAAACCGTTGTTGAGGATGTTGTGGTGGGAGAGGGTCGCCCCCTTGGGGAAACCGGTGGTCCCCGAGGTGTACTGGATGTTGACCGGGTCGTCGGGGCTGAGCTGCGCCGCCGCGCGGACGAGGCGGCCGGGGTCGCCCGCACGGCCGCGCTCCAGCAGGGACGTCCACTCGGGCCGCTCCAGCAGGACGGTGAACTCCAGCTCCGGGCAGCGCGGTCCGACCTCCTCGATCATCCCGGCGTAGTCGGAGGTCTTGAACCGCTCCGCCGCGACGAGCAGCCGGATCCCCGCCTGGCGCAGGACGTACTCCACCTCGTGCGAGCGGTACGCCGGGTTGACGGTGACGAGGATCGCCCCGATCTTGGCGGTGGCGTACTGGACCAGCGTCCACTCGGCCCGGTTGGGGGCCCAGATGCCGACGCGGTCCCCCTTGGCGATGCCGAGGTCGAGCAGGCCCAGCGCGAGGGCGTCGACGTCGGCGGCCAGCTCCGCGTACGTCCAGCGGCGGCCGGCGGCGAGGTCGACGAGGGCGTCGCGGCCGGGGAACCGGCGGACGGTCCGGTCCAGGTTCTCGCCGATCGTGTCGCCCAGCAGCGGCACTTCGAAGACCCCGGACGCGTAACTCGACGGCGCGCTGCTTCGAGGGGCGGAACTCGACGCGGCAGACACACGTACCTCCTGGACTCGGTGGCGGGGCGGGCCCGGCGGGCCGGCGCCCCTCATGATCCTCTCCGTGCGGGGCCCCGGCCACCCTCGTGCCGTCTTTCCCCCGAAGGGGATTCAGCGCAGGCAGCCGACGATCCGGACGGAGACCTCGGCGGTGCCGGTGAGCCCGGCGGCCGGATCGGTGGCGCTGAAGACGAGCCTGTACGTCCCGTCGGGCAGCAGCGGGACGAGGAAGCGGCCCGAGGGGCCCGCACCCAAGGGCACCGGTCCCGCGGGGCCGTTGATCGTCCAGGTCGTGTACTGCGGGTCGGTGACGGGCTGGTCGCCCGGGCGGGTCCGGGCGGTCCCGGTGAAGGACTCCTCGCAGCCGCGCCGCAGTTGACCGCCGGCGGCGGGCTGCTGGATGCCCACCGCCGGGGCCTGTGGCCGCTGCCGGGTCGGCGAACCGCTCGGGGACGGGCTGCCCGGGCGGTTCGGGCCGCCGGTGGCCGGGGTGCCCGGGCTGTTGGGGCTGCCGGGCGTGGGGGTCGTACGGGGCGAGGCCGTCGGTCCGGTGGTGGGCGGGGCGCCGGAGGCGGAGGCCGGGGGCGAGGCGGACGGGCTGCCGGTCCCGCCCGGCAGCGGGTCGAGTGCGTGCGGCGGCTCCGGGTGGATCACGGCGGGCGGCGCCGCCGCCTTGGCGGGCTCGGTGGGCTCGGCGTCGATCCTGGCGCAGACCGCGCCGGCCACGAGCTCCTGGCTGTCGGGTACCGGCAGGGCGCGCAGGACCTGGTCGTCCGGGCCGCGGCCGTGCGTGTCGAAATAGCCGTTTCCGGTGAGCGTCTCCCGGTCGCCGTGCTCGATCCACACCGAGTTCTGGTAGTCCGTACCCGCCTGCTGCTGGTTCGTGCCCGTGACGTGCCACGCCGTCACCTTGTGGCCCGAGGGTTCGCCGGCCGCCGGTGCGTCGGCCGGCGCGTACAGCCAGCCGTCGCCGAAGAAGCGCGTCGGGGCCTCCGAGGAAGTCTGCTCGTTGTCGGCGGGGAACTGGAAGCCGCCGCCGACCACCAGCTTCCCCTTCGGGCAGGTGACGGCCGCGGAGGCGCTGCCGCCCGCGGGTACCGCCACCTTCGCCCTGGCCACGGACACGTCCTTCAGCCTGACGCAGATCGGCCGGACGGTGACCGCGAAGTTCGCCTCCGGTGGCTGCGGGTCCTCGATCCGGGTGTGGTGCTCGATGTACTCGGACGTGCGGAGCGGGAACACACCGGTGCTCAGCCGGGTTCCGGGGTTGAGGTCGACGTAGGACCCGGCCGTGGCGCCCTTGATGTCCGAATGCGTGGTGAGGCTGTCGAGCGGGACCGGCGCGACGCCGCGGCCCGTCCGGGTGCGGCCCGCCCGGAACTCGCTGCCCAGCATCGTGAAGTCGCCGGGGCAGGACGGCGAAGCCGAGGAGTGGCGGGCCGCGTCCCGGAACGGCCCGTCGGCCGTGAGGTCGTGGGTGGGCCCGGCTCCGACGTCGCCGGTCAGCTTGTCCGGCCGGTCGTGGAACGCGTGCGCCGTCTGGGACCAGGCGGTATCGCCGAGGAACTCCGGTTTCGCGTTGACGCACAGGGCGTACGAGGTGAGCGTCGCGGGCGCGTCACCCGGGTTGTACGCGGCCGCCAGCCACGCGTCGCCCACGAAGAGGCTGCTCGTGGCGAAGCCCGCACCGGTGATCGCGTACCCGCCGCCGAGGGCCTTCTCGTGCGCCTGGCACGGGGCGACCGCGGCCTGCTCCCCGTGCGCCGCGACCGGAGCCGAGGCGCTGCGCTGGACGACCGTCGGC
>NZ_JBHYVA010000670.1:0-4661 GCF_042750055.1 Streptomyces sp. NPDC059456 | reverse complement strand
CGCGGGGTTGCGTTCACCCCCACCCTATCATGTTCGGTGTGTGTATCCTACTTTCCTAACCGCCGTCTTGGCACCGGCGGGCTAAAAAACAACACTACGCAGTCGACCAGCTCACCGGCCGAGGCCGAGGACCGGACGGCCGCATGATGCTCGGTCTGGACTGGACGCTACCGAACGCCAACGACGTCCAGCACAACACCTTCGGCGGCCCCGTACAGCCCTCACTGTCCCCATACGACGGCGTCAAGTACGGGTCTCCGTCAGCTGAGCGCGGCCCCTGGTCTGACAATCCGCAAGGCTGGTTCTGTGCCGCATACGGCCCCTTCCGTCGGCTGATGGGTGGCAGCGGGGAGGCCCAACGGCTCATGCTCTCGCCGGGACCTGCGGGGCGGATGGCCTCGCTCTTCCACGAGGACGCCTCGCTCGCCGAGGGCGTCAGCTGGCTCAAGGAACTGCGGCTGCGCAGCCTAGAGGGCAGCGAGGAAGCCACCCAGCTTCTGGATAACGTTAGAGAGCTGCTCTCCGACGGCCTGCTGCCCAACAAGTTTCGGGCACTGCGGGTCTCGTCCGAAGGACTGTGGGTGGCACCGGCCAACGACCCAGATCGAGCCTATCCCCTAAGGGAGATGAGCGACGGTTTCCGAACCGTCGTGGCCCTGGTTCTCGACATAGTCCGACAACTCCAGACCGCTTATGGGACTCTGGACATCGGGACCAACAACACTGGTCATCCCATCGTGCGGATGCCAGGAGTGGTCATCATCGATGAGGTGGACGCCCATCTGCACGTCACCTGGCAACGGGCGATCGGCGACTGGCTGAAATGCCACTTTCCAAGGATCCAGTTCATCGTGACCAGCCATAGCCCCTACATCTGTCAGGCTGCTGACCCAGGTGGCCTGATTCGGCTGCCGGGACCTGAGGAACAGCGAGCGCCTGAGGTTGTAGCACCGGACCTATACCAGCGGATCGTTTACGGCAGCGGCGAAGATGCTGTGCTCTCCGAGCTCTTTGGCCTAGAGACCCCATACTCCGAGCGCGCAGACAACCTGCGAAAGCGGCTCGTGCATCTCGAAGAGAAAGTCTTCGACGAGGAAGCGAATGCCGACGAAGTAGCGGAGTACAAGAACCTGGCGGCCAAGCTGTCGAGCTCCCGCACCGCACGGGTCTATGAGATGGCGGCGCACCTCGCAGGTGGCGAATGATCCCCGTCCAGCGCCTGCCTGCCACTGACGCGATGACCAAGCTCTGCGACTTTCGCACCACGAAGATCCAGGACGCCGGAGCCACAAGCAAGGCAGCCGACGAGCAGTGGAAGGATGCTCGAGCTGCCCGAAGACACATTAAAGGTCTGCTGGAGCGGATGGCCCCGGGGCGTATACGTTGCATGTACTGCCTGGATAACCAGGGAACCGACATCGACCACTTCGAGCCGAAGTCTCGTACCCCGCTTCGGACCTTTTGTTGGGACAACCATCTGCTGGCCTGCTCTCACTGCAACAGCAACGAGAAACGTCACCTCTTTCCTTGTGACCCCGAGACGGGCGCTTGCCTGCTCATCGACCCGACTGTGGACGACCCTGCGGATCACCTGAAGCTACTGCCGAGGACGGGCGAGCTGAAATGCCGCACGCCCAAGGGTAGGCACAGCATCGAGGTCTTTGGACTGAACCGCGACGAGCTGCGGAAGGGGCGCGCGGACGCCTGCGAGATGTTCATCTCCGGACTCATCCGATGGCACGACCAGGTGCAGCTTGGAAAGATCGACGCCGCTACGCGCACAGCCGTACGGCTGTACCGGGCAGACTTCCCAGAAGTTCTCCGATCTCTGGAAAGTCTGGCGGGAACGCCTCTCGCCTCGGTTCTGGAGGACAGACACTTCCCTGAGGCACTCACCGCCTGGGCCGCTATCCGGCATCAGCGGGGATGGATTCCTTCGATGCGCACGGGTCTCGGTGCCCCGCTTTCACCGCATCCCTGAACCTCTCACTGTGCCGCAGGCGTTCGAAATTCTAGAACGCGCTGGCGTGTGCCAACTGGTCAGTCACTACTCCTGTGCTCCGCCTGTGGCAGTTGCCGACGCTCCACCCCGCTTTGCATCACACGCCAGCCGTCAACCTGGCATAGCCAGAGCCTGTACGGGAACGACTTGGGGTCGAGCTCACGAGAACTCGACCCCAAGCTGCACACTAAATGAATCGCATTAACGTTTAGTAACTGGCCGATCACACGTTGAAGCGGAACTCGACCACGTCGCCGTCCTGCATGACGTAGTCCTTGCCCTCCATGCGGGCCTTGCCCTTGGCGCGGGCTTCGGCGACCGAGCCGCATTCGACCAGGTCCGCGAAGGAGATGACCTCGGCCTTGATGAAGCCGCGCTGGAAGTCGGTGTGGATCACGCCGGCCGCCTCGGGGGCCGTGGCGCCCTGCTTGATGGTCCAGGCGCGGGTTTCCTTCGGGCCGGCCGTCAGGTAGGTCTGCAGGCCCAGGGTGGCGAAGCCGACGCGGCCGAGGGTGGCCAGGCCGGGCTCGTCCTGGCCGACCGACTGGAGGAGTTCGAGGGCTTCCTCGTCGTCCAGCTCGGAGAGGTCCTGCTCCAGCTTGGCGTTCAGGAAGATGGCCTCGGCCGGGGCGACCAGTGCGCTCTGCTCCGCCTTGAAGGCGTCGTCCACCAGCTCGTCCTCGTCCACGTTGAAGACGTAGAGGAACGGCTTGGTGGTCAGCAGGTGCAGCTCGTGGAGGAGGTCGCCCTGCTCCGTTCCCTTGGTGATGCCCTTCGAGAACAGGGTGTCGCCGGCCTCGAGGATCTTCTTCGCCTCGACGACCGCGGCCAGGACCGCGACCTTGTCCTTCTGGAGGCGGGACTCCTTCGTCAGGCGCGGCTCCGCCTTCTCGATGGACTGGAGGTCGGCCAGGATCAGCTCGGTGTTGATCGTCTCGATGTCGTCCTTCGGCGAGACCTTGCCGTCGACGTGCACGACGTTCTCGTCCTTGAAGGCACGGATGACCTGGCAGATCGCGTCCGACTCGCGGATGTTCGCGAGGAACTTGTTGCCCAGGCCCTCACCCTCCGAGGCGCCGCGCACGATGCCCGCGATGTCGACGAAGTCGACCGTCGCCGGCAGGACGCGCTGCGAGCCGAAGATGCCGGCGAGGACGGCCAGGCGCGGGTCCGGGACGCCGACGACGCCGACGTTCGGCTCGATGGTGGCGAACGGGTAGTTGGCCGCCAGCACGTCGTTCTTGGTCAGGGCGTTGAACAGGGTCGACTTGCCGACATTCGGCAGGCCGACGATTCCGATCGTGAGCGACACGTTGGCGACTTCCCGTAGCTGGAGGGGGCGGCGGCCCGGGAGTGGGCCACCGGACAGTTTACTTTCCGATGAGTGGCAGTCGTTGTACGCGTGTCCCCACACCGGAACCGTGCTCGCCCCGCCTAGCGTGGTGGGGTGGAGCAATACAGGGCGCGTTCGGTGGATCACCCACAGCGACAGCAGCCGGAGCGGGCGCAGCAGCGGCGCCCGGACCGGCCCGTCGGCGGTGTGCCCGCGCAGGGCGGCCGGCCCCGGACCGCGCCGGCCCGCCGGCTGCCGCGGCCCCGGCTGACCGGGCTCGGCGGCGGACTGTTCGCCTGCGTCGCGATGACCCTGGCCGCCGGGATCGCCTGGCTGCTGTTCGGTGGCTCGCTGCTCGCGTACGGGCTGCTCTTCCTGCCGGTCGCGGCCGCCACCGCCCTCTGGGTGCGCCCCGCCGACCTGATCACCGCGCCGATCTCCGCGCCGATCGCCTTCGCCGCCGGGGTCTGGCCCCTTTCGGGCGGCTCCGGCGGCTTCGGCGCGGAGGTGATGGGCATCGTGTCCGCCCTGTCGCTGCACGCCGGCTGGCTGTACGGGGGAACCCTCGTCTCGGCGCTGATCGTCGTCGTGCGCAAGGCGGTGCTGATCTCCCGCCGGAGGCTCCCCCGCCGGACCGCCTGAGGCGCGTCACGTGCCTCACGCGCCCGGCACGGCTAGCCCGCCGAGCCCCGTCCGGCCCGTGCCGCCCGCGCCGCCATCGCCGCGCCCACGATGCCCGCGTTGTTCTGGAGCCTCGCCGGGACGATCTCGGCCCGGACGCCCTCGATCAGCGGCAGGAACTTCTCCGGTTTGCGGCTGACGCCGCCGCCGATGATGAAGAGGTCCGGGGAGAAGAGCATCTCCACGTGCTCCAGGTACCTCTGCACCCGGTGCGCCCAGCGCTCCCAGGTGAGGTCCCCGTCCTCCTTGGCCTTGACCGACGCCCGCTTCTCCGCGTCGTGCCCCTTGAGCTCCAGGTGGCCGAGCTCCGTGTTCGCCACGAGCCGGCCGTCCGTGAACAGGGCGCTGCCGATGCCCGTGCCCAGGGTCAGCATGATGACCGTCCCGCCGCGGCCCTTGCCGGCGCCGTACGTCATCTCCGCGATCCCGGCCGCGTCCGCGTCGTTGAGGACCGTGACCGGCTGCCCGCCGAGCCGCTTCGACAGCAGGGACGCCGTGTCGACGCCGATCCAGCCCTTGTCCATGTTGGCCGCCGTCCGGGTCACGCCGCCGGTGACGACTCCCGGGAACGTCACGCCCACCGGCCCGTCCCAGCCGAAGTGGCGCACCACCTCGACGACGCAGCCGGCCACCCCGTCGGGGGTG
>NZ_JBHYVA010000669.1:0-4674 GCF_042750055.1 Streptomyces sp. NPDC059456 | reverse complement strand
GGCTCCAGGGGGAACACCCCCCGCTTGCCGAAGCGGTCCTCCAGGGTCACCGTGCCCGCCTCGCAGGCCACCACCGCTCCGCAGAAGTCCGTACCGGCCACCTCGACCACGAGGTCGGGTTCGGCCGGTACCTCCGGGACGGCCTTGGCGCGCTTCCACTGGGGGGTCAGGTCGGGGGAGTACTCACGCATCCGGCCGACGCTACGAGAGAGCGGGCGCTCACGCGTCCGACACGCCGAACCGCCGCGCCAGTGTGTCGCGTTGCGCACGGACGAAGTCCGCGGAGACCACCGCTCCGTGACCCGGCACGTACAGCGCGTCGTCGCCGCCCAGCGACAGCAGCCGGTCCATGGCCGCCGGCCACTGCGCCGGCACCGCGTCGCTGCCCGCCTGCGGTTCGCCCGACTCCTCGACGAGGTCCCCGCAGAACACCACCTCGCGCTCCCCGGGGACGCACACCGCCAGGTCGTGCCGGCTGTGCCCGGGCCCGACGTTCGCCAGCAGGACCTGCACCCCGCCCAGCTCCAGCGTCCATTCGCCCGACACGTGGTGCCGGGGCACCACCAGCAGGTCCACCGCCTCGGCGGCCTCGGCCTCCGCCAGCCCCTGCTGCACGGCGCCGGCGCGCAGTTCCTCGCGGCCGGCGGACAGCTCCGCGTCGAGCCCGACCGCGCCGAACACCTCGGCCCCGGAGAACGCGGCCACGCCCAGCACGTGATCGAAATGCCCGTGCGTGAATGCGATATGCGTCACGCGCCGGCCGGTCAGCCGCTCCGCCTCCGCCCGCAGCTGCGCACCCTCCCGTACGCATGAACCCGGATCGATCAGGAGGACCGATTCGTCGCCCACCACCAGTCCCACCGTGCAGTCCCACACCGGAAGCCGGCGCCGTCCGGTCCGTCCGGTCAGCCGCTCCCAGCCCGTCTCTTCCCATTGCACGTCCATGGCGCGACGCTACCCTGGCGGGCCGCCCTTGCCAGGGGCTGACTACCCGGCCGTACACTGGCCGGGGGATCTCTGGCACTCGAACGTCCGGAGTGCCAACGAAGCAGATGAAACCGACCATGACGCGCGACGACGACCAGCTGGAGGTGTGCGCGATGCTCAGCGAACGCAGACTCGAGGTGCTGCGCGCCATCGTCCAGGACTACGTCGGGACGGAGGAGCCGGTCGGCTCCAAGGCGCTCACCGAGCGGCACCGGCTCGGCGTCTCGCCCGCCACCGTGCGCAACGACATGGCCGTGCTGGAGGAGGAGGGCTACATCGCCCAGCCCCACACCAGCGCCGGCCGGATCCCCACGGACAAGGGCTACCGGCTCTTCGTCGACAGGCTGGCGGGGGTCAAACCCCTGTCGACGCCCGAACGCCGGGCCATCCAGAACTTCCTCGACGGCGCCGTCGACCTCGACGACGTCGTCGGCCGCACGGTGCGGCTGCTCGCGCAGCTCACCCGGCAGGTCGCCGTCGTCCAGTACCCGAGCCTGACCCGGTCCACGGTCCGGCACGTCGAACTGCTGTCGCTGGCCCCGGCCCGGCTGATGCTCGTGCTGATCACCGACACGGGCCGGGTCGAGCAGCGGCTCGTCGACTGCCAGACGCCGTTCGGCGAGACCTCGCTCGCCGATCTGCGGGCGCGGCTCAACAGCCGGGTCGTCGGCCGCCGGTTCACCGACGTGCCGCAGCTCGTGCAGGACCTGCCGGAGTCGTTCGAGCCGGAGGACCGGAGCACGGTGTCGACCGTGCTCGCGACCCTGCTGGAGACGCTGGTCGAGGAGGCCGAGGAGCGGCTGATGATCGGCGGGACCGCCAATCTCACGCGCTTCGGACATGATTTTCCCCTGACGATCAGGCCGGTGCTCGAAGCGCTGGAGGAGCAGGTCGTGCTCCTCAAGCTGCTGGGCGAGGCCAACGAGTCGGGAATGGCCGTACGGATCGGGCATGAGAATGCCTACGAGGGACTGAACTCCACGTCCGTCGTCTCGGTCGGCTACGGTTCGGGCGGCGAAACCGTCGCCAAACTCGGCGTGGTCGGACCGACCCGCATGGACTACCCCGGAACGATGGGAGCGGTACGCGCAGTGGCACGTTACGTCGGACAGATCCTGGCGGAGTCGTAAGTGGCCACGGACTACTACGCCGTTCTCGGCGTGCGCCGCGACGCATCGCAGGACGAGATCAAGAAGGCCTTCCGCCGCCTCGCCCGTGAACTCCACCCGGACGTGAATCCGGACCCGAAGACGCAGGAGCGCTTCAAGGAGATCAACGCGGCGTACGAGGTGCTCTCGGACCCGCAGAAGAAGCAGGTCTACGACCTCGGCGGCGACCCGCTGTCGTCCTCCGGCGGCGGTGGCGGCGCGGGTGGCTTCGGTGCGGGTGGCTTCGGCAACTTCTCCGACATCATGGACGCCTTCTTCGGCCAGGCCTCGCAGCGCGGCCCGCGCTCGCGGACCCGCCGCGGCCAGGACGCCATGATCCGCCTCGACCTGGAGCTGGACGAGGCCGCCTTCGGCACGACCAAGGACATCCAGGTCGACACGGCCGTCGTCTGCACCACCTGCTCCGGAGAGGGCGCCGCCCCCGGCACCTCGGCGCAGACGTGTGACATGTGCCGTGGTCGTGGTGAGGTGTCGCAGGTCACCCGGTCCTTCCTGGGCCAGGTCATGACCTCGCGCCCCTGCCCCCAGTGCCAGGGCTTCGGCACCGTGGTCCCGACCCCGTGCCCCGAGTGCGCGGGCGACGGCCGGGTCCGCTCCCGCCGCAGCCTCACGGTCAAGATCCCGGCCGGTGTCGAGAACGGCACCCGGATCCAGCTCGCGGGAGAGGGCGAGGTCGGCCCCGGCGGCGGCCCCGCCGGCGACCTGTACGTGGAGATCCACGAGCTGTCTCACCCGACCTTCCAGCGGCGCGGGGACGACCTGCACTGCACGGTGACCATCCCCATGACGGCCGCGGCCCTGGGCACCAAATGCCCGCTGGAGACGCTGGACGGCATGGAGGAGATCGACATCCGGCCCGGCACCGGTTCGGGCCAGGCCATCCCGCTGCACGGGCGCGGCGTCACGCACCTGCGCGGCGGCGGCCGAGGCGACCTGATCGTCCACGTCGAGGTCACCACCCCGACCAAGCTGGACGCCCAGCAGGAGGAGCTGCTGCGCCAGCTCGCCAAGCTGCGCGGCGAGGAGCGGCCCATGGGCCAGTTCGCGCCGGGCCAGCAGGGCCTGTTCAGCCGCCTGAAGGACGCCTTCAACGGCCGCTGACCGGCCCGCGGGCACACGTACGAGCCCGGTCCGGGATTGCCCCGGGCCGGGCTCGGCGCATTGATCCGGTCGCTCCCGGTGAAGCGGACTATGCCAGGCGAATGCCGTGATTTAGCCCGGTGCGCGGGACGTGGCACGATGCAGTCCATGTCCTCCGCACCGAACGGTCTCTCCCCGTACCCGATCGTGCAGGCTCCCATGGCGGGCGGTGCCTCGTGTCCGCCCCTCGCCGCCGCCGTGTGCGAGGCGGGCGGGCTGGGCTTCCTGGCCGGCGGCTACAAGACCGCCGACGGCATGTACCAGGAGATCAAGAGGCTGCGGGCGCTCACACGGCGCCCGTTCGGCGTGAACCTCTTCATGCCGCAGACCGGCTACGTGGACCCCGCCGCGGTGGAGGCGTACCGCGGGCAGCTGGCCGGCGAGGCGAGCTGGTACGACGTCTCCCTGGCCGACGAGGACATCATCGGCACCAGCGACGACGGTTACGACGCCAAGCTCGCGATCCTCCTCGAAGACCCGGTTCCCGTGGTCTCGTTCACCTACGGCGTGCCCGCGCCCGCGGTCCTGGCGGCCCTGCGCGCGGCGGGCACCTCCACCGTCGTGACCGTCACCTCCGTCGACGAGGCCCGCGCCGTCCAGGCGGCGGGCGCCGACGCCGTGTGCGTACAGGGCGTGGAGGCCGGCGGCCACCAGGGCACCCACCGGGACGACCCGCAGGCCGACGGCACGGCGGGCGTGGGCCTGCTCGCGCTCGTGGCGCAGGTACGGGAGGCCGTGGCCCTCCCGATCATCGCGGCGGGCGGACTGATGCGCGGCTCGCAGATCGCGGCGCTGCTGGCGGCGGGCGCGGAGGCGGCGCAGCTCGGCACCGCCTTCCTGGCCTGCCCCGAGTCGGGCGCGCACCCGCTGCACAAGAAGGCGCTGACGGACCCCCTGTTCCCCCACACCGAGCTGACCAGGGCGTTCTCGGGGCGGCCGGCCCGGGGCCTGGTGAACCGGTTCATGCGCGAGCACGGGCCGTACGCCCCGGCCGCGTACCCGCAGATCCACCACATGACCGCCGGGCTGCGCAAGGCGGCCGCCGCGGCCGGGGACCCGCAGGGCATGGGGCTGTGGGCGGGCCAGGGGCACCGGCTGGCGCGGGCGCTGCCGGCGGCGGAGCTGGTGGAGTTGCTGACGGCCGAACTGGCCGAGGCCCAGGGTGCTTTGAAGGACATGCAGAAGAGGAGTAGGTCATGACCGCCCCCGTGTTCGTGGTCGAAGAGGTCCCCGCGGGGCCGGAGTTCGTGCTCGACGGCCCGGAGGGCCGGCACGCGGTGTCCGTGAAGCGGCTGAACCCCGGTGAGGACGTGGTCCTCACCGACGGGCGCGGCCGCTGGGGCGAGTGCGTCGTCAAGGCCGCCGAGGGCAAGGACCG
>NZ_JBHYVA010000668.1:0-4698 GCF_042750055.1 Streptomyces sp. NPDC059456 | reverse complement strand
GGATCCGATCGGATCCCGGGCCCTGCGCCGTACGTGCTGCTGTACGTGCCGTACGTCCAGCCTGCTCAGAAGCTCTGGAGCAGGCCCTTGACCAGCGCCGCGGAGGTCAGCTCGACCGGGGCCGGGCCGGCGTGGAAGAAGCCGGCGTTCTCGGCGTCCAGCTTGCGCAGGAAGTCGAAGGCCTTGGCGTCGTGGTCGCCGAACGCGACGAACTGCCAGTGCACGCCCGGTGCGGAGGCGGCGGCATCGGCGAGGGCCTGCTTGGCGGGCCGGACGCTGTCCGGGGCGCCGTCGGTCTGGAACACCACGAGGGCGGGGCCTTCGCCGCCGTCCTTCTGGTACCGCTCGACGACGGCCTCCACGGCCACGTGGTAGCTGGTGCGGCCCATGCGGCCGAGCTCGGCGTGGCGGGCCTCGACCCAGGTGTCGTCGTGCGCGTCGAGGGCCAGGTCGGCCGTGCCGTCCACGTCCGTGGAGAAGAACACGGTGTGCACGGTCGCCTCGTCGTCGAGGTGCGCGGCCAGGGCGAGGGCGTGGTCGGCGAGGTGCTGGGCGCTGCCGTCCTTGTAGAACGGGCGCATCGAACCGGACCGGTCCAGGACCAGGTACACCTTGGCCCGCGCGCCGGCCTTGCCCTTGCCCCGGAGCACCTGCCCGGCGGCCTTGTATGCCCCCACGACCCCGGGCGCCTGCCGCTTCACGACACCCAACGCCCGAGCCGGCCCCCCGACCTCGGCTTCGGCGGCGACGGCCTCGGGCCCGGTGACGGCCTCGACGGCCTCGGGCCCGGCCGTGGCGGGCTCGGCTTCGGCGACGACGGCCTCGGGCTCGGCCACGACCTCCGCCGCGGGGGCTTCGGCCTCGATGGCCTCCGGCTCCGCCGCGACGGGCTCGGCCTCGGCGGCAACGGCCTCGGGCTCGGTGATGGCTTCGGCCTCTGCCGCGGGGGCTTCCACCTCGGGCTCCGCCACGACGGCCTCGGCCTCGGCGACGGCGGCCTCCGCAGTGACGGCCTCGGGCTCGGCCACGGCCTCGGGCTCCGCCGCGGGGGCCTCGGCCGTGACGACCTCGATCTCGGGCTCAGCTGCGGGGGCTTCGGCCTCGGCCGTGACGGCCTCGGGCTCGGCCTCGGGCTCGGCCTCCGCCACCACCACGGGCTGCGGCTCGGCAGCCGGGGTCTCGGCCACGACCTCGGGTTCCGCCGCGGCGGGCTCGGCCTCGGCGACGACGGCCTCGGCCGTGACGGCCTCGGGCTCGGCCACGACCTCCGCCGCGGGGGCTTCGGCCTCGGGCTCCGCCACGGGGGCTTCGGCCTCGGCCGTGACGGCCACCGGCTCAGCCGCAGGCGCCTCGGCCGGGTTCTGCTGGGCCGCCGGCTGCAACGGGCGGCGGGCCTCCGGGACCGTGGGGTCCGGTGCCGGGGCGGTGAGAAGGGTTCCCGGTTCACGGTCCCGCGGAGCGGACTGCGGGGGAACCGTCGGGTTGTCGAAGGACGCCGCGACCAGTTCGGCCGCCACGTCCAGGGGGGTCCGTTCCGCCTGGCTCGGGACGGAAGCCGACGTGGCATCCGTCATCTCCGGAACCGGCTCGGCAGACCGTCCGAACACCTTGCGCAACAAGCTCCGAATACCCATGGGCCAGGCCTTTCGCATGAGTGCGTGCGTCATTTGTCCGTGCTGCGCGGTTGATCCCTGCCCAGAGTGGACACGTAAGGTTATCGGCCGCCTGGCTGGAACTTCGGCAGGGGCGCCCTTCGTGGCGCCCGGCCCATACAGCACACACCCCATCTTGCCGAACTCCCGCACCGACGTGCCCGGTTCATCAGGCGTTCATTCCGCAGCCGCCGCTTTGGCGCAACCCGCGCCTACCGTCACGGCTGGATTCGACCGACATGACGTCGGCGCCCGTGCATCTACGGAGGACATTCGTGCGCAAGCTTCTGCCGCTCATAGGGAACCCGCACGGGGGCGGCCGTTCCGCCCTCACCTGCCGCTACCGCTGCGGCGACGCCTGCTTCCACGAGGTCCCGAACACCAGCGACAACGAGTACGTCGGCGACGTCATCGCCCGCGCCTACTCCCGCCGCTCGATGCTGCGCTCCGCCGCCGTCGTCACCGTCGCCTCCGCCGCCGGCACCGCCGTCACCCTCGGCGGGAACGGCTCCCCGGCCACCGCCGCCCCCGCCGCCGACGCCCAGGGCGCGGCCGCGGACGCCGCGGGCGCCCGCGGTCTGCGCTTCAAGGCCGTCCTGCCGAACACCGACGACCGGGTCACCGTCCCCGAGGGCTACGAGCAGAACGTGGTCATCCGCTGGGGCGAGCCCATCGTCAAGGGCGCTCCGGCGTTCAACGCCGACAGGCAGACCGCCGCCGCGCAGGCCGGCCAGTTCGGCTACAACAACGACTTCCTGTCCCTGCTCCCGCTCGGCAGCGACTACGAGCGCCAGCAGCTCCTCGTGGCGAACCACGAGTACACCGACGAGAACCTGATGTTCAAGGGCTACGACCCGGCGAACCCGACCCGCGAGCAGGTGGAGGTCGCCTGGGCCGCGCACGGCCTCGGCGTCGTCGTCGTCCAGGAGGACCACCGCAGCGGCAAGCTGACCGCGGTGAACCGCCACCAGCTGAACCGCCGCCTCACCGCGACCAGCGAGTTCAAGCTCACCGGCCCGGCCGCGGGCAGCGCCCTGGTGAAGACCTCCGCCGACGCGACCGGCACGAAGGTCCTCGGCACGCTCAACAACTGCTCCGGCGGCACCACCCCGTGGGGCACCACGCTGCACGGCGAGGAGAACTTCAACCAGTACTTCGCCAACGCCGGCCAGGTCACCGAGCCCGTCGAGGCGGCCCGCCTGAAGCGCTACGGCGTGACGACCGGTGCCACCGAGCGCAAGTGGGAGCGCTTCGACAAGCGCTTCGACGTGGTCCAGGAGCCCAACGAGTCGCACCGCTTCGGCTGGGTCGTCGAGCTGGACCCGTACGATCCGCACTCCACTCCGCGCAAGCGCACCGCGCTGGGCCGCTTCAAGCACGAGGGGGCCCAGCCCCGCCTGACCGAGGACGGCCGCCCGGTCGTCTACATGGGCGACGACGAGCGCTTCGACTACTTCTACAAGTTCGTCTCGTCGAAGCAGATGAAGAAGGGCAATGGGCGCGCGGCGAAGGAACACAACCTCACGCTGCTCGACGAGGGCACCCTGTACGTCGCCAAGCTGACCGGCGACTCCCCGGCCGCCGAGCTGGACGGCTCCGGCAAGCTCCCCTCCGACGGCCAGTTCGACGGCTCCGGCGTGTGGATCAAGCTGCTCACCTCCTCGCCCTCCGGCAACGTCTCGCACGTCCCGGGCATGACCGCCGAAGAGGTGGCCGTCTTCACCCGCGAGGCCGGTGACAAGGTGGGCGCGACCAAGATGGACCGTCCCGAGGACATCGAGCCCTCGCCGCGCACCGGCCGCGTGTACGTCGTCCTCACCAACAACACCGACCGCGGCAAGGCCGGCAAGGCCGGTGCGGACGAGGCGAACCCGCGCAATCTGAACAAGCACGGCCAGATCCTGGAGCTCGCCGAGAACTTCGACGACCCGGCCGGTGACGGCTTCGCCTGGCGCCTGTTCCTGGTCGCCGGTGACCCGAAGGACCCGTCGACCTTCTTCGCGGGTTTCCCGAAGGACAAGGTCAGCCCGATCTCCTGCCCGGACAACGTGACCTTCGACCCGCACGGCAACCTGTGGATCTCCACGGACGGCAACCAGCTCGGCTCCCACGACGGCCTGTTCGGTGTCGCGACCGCCGGTGAGCGCCGCGGTGAGCTGAAGCAGTTCCTGACCGTTCCGCGCGGTGCCGAGACCTGCGGCCCGCTGGTCCAGGACAAGCGCGTCCTGGTCGCCGTCCAGCACCCGGGCGAGATCGACGGCGCGTCCGTCGAGAAGCCCCAGTCGGTGTGGCCCGACGGCCCCGGCAAGATCGTCCGTCCGGCGGTCGTGTCCGTGTGGCGCAAGGACGGCAAGAACATCGGCGTCTGATCGCGCCCTCGGCCCCAAGGCCGGTCGGGCGGACGGTGTTTCACGTGAAACCTTCGCGTGGAACGCCGTCCGTCAGCCGTCCGACGGGGAGCCTGAGGGTGGTCACCGCCCCGCCGTCGGGTGCGTTGGCGAAGCTCAGGGCGATCTCCAGGACCGCGGCCTGGCCGGCCACGATGGTCAGGCCCAGGCCGTGGCCCCGGCCGCGGCCCGGGTCCCCGGTGCGGAACCGCTGCGGACCCTGCTCGATCAGCTCGGGCGGGTAGCCGGGTCCGTGGTCGCGCACGACCACCAGCGGGCCCTCGACGGTCACCTCGACCGGTGGTTCCCCGTGCTTGTCGGCGTTGACCAGCAGGTTGGCCAGGATGCGGTCCAGCCGTCGGCGGTCGGTCAGCACCACCGCGTCGCGGATCACCCGTACCGAGGCCTCCAGGCCGGTGGCCGTGACGGCCCGCCGCACCGCCCGGCCGAGCTCCACCCGGGCCAGGTCGGCCTGCTCGACACCCGATTCCAGCCGGGAGATCTCCAGCAGGTCCTCGGTGAGCAGGTGCAGGGCCTTGAGCCGGTCGTTGATCATCTCCTTGGGGCGGCCCTCCGGCAGGAGGGCGGCCGCGGCCAGCGAGCCGGTGAGCGGGGTGCGCAGCTCGTGCGCGACGTCCGCGGTGAAGCGCTTCTCGGGC
>NZ_JBHYVA010000667.1:0-4701 GCF_042750055.1 Streptomyces sp. NPDC059456 | reverse complement strand
TCCCCTCTCTCCCCACCACCCCCCCCCATCTTCTCTTTGGGGGGGGGGGGGCCCCCCCCCCCCCCCCCCCCGCCCCCCCCCCGCCCCCCCGGCCCCGGTCCACCGGGCCGTCCCGCCTGCCGTCCTGCTCGGTCCTGTTCTGTGCTGCGGGCCTACTTGGCGCAGACCGTCTTGTCGGCCTCGACCCGCTGGATGTCGTCCGGTGCCTTCTGCGGCGCCGTCAGCGAGATCCCCGCCCCCTTGAAGTCGGAGCCGAGCGTCAGCTTCATCGGAGTCTTGGGCGCGGCGTCCGCCGAGCCCATCTTCAGTGCGGTGGCCGGCAGCCCCATCATGTCGGCCAGCGCCCGGGCCTGGTCGGCCTGGTTGGGCGCGTACTCCAGCTGGGTCGTGTCGACCTTGGCGGGCGCGTTGCCCCGGTTGCTGGCCTTGTTCACGCCCTTGCTGTTCTGCAGCCAGGTCAGCGTGGTGGACGCGGAGCCGCTGGGGCCGCCGCCGTTGTAGACGTCCACCCGTACGTCGCCGGCCGGTGCGCGGTTGCCCTGGAGCAGGGCGTTCGCCTTGCTCTGGGCCTCCGCGTCGGCCGCTTCCTTCGCCGCCTGCTCCTTCTTCTCGACCTCCGTCAGGGAGACGTCGCCCTGGATCATCTTCAGCAGCGGGTCGGCCGTAGCGTGCTCGATGACGACGGTCGCCTTCTGACCCTCGGGCTCGGCCGGGTTGTCGAGCACCGGAAGCGTGGTGAAGGTGATGTTCTTCAGGTTCATGTCCTTCAACTCACCGGCCAGGTTGGTGAGTTTGTCGATGGACCCTATGCCCGAGTCGACGGTCAGCGACTTGGTGGCCGCCTCCGCGAGGGAGAAGAACTTCTTCGGACTGGTCAGCGTCTCCTTCGACTTCATCTCGCGCATCATCGAACTCAGGAACTGCTGCTGGGTCTTGATCCGGTCGAGGTCGCCGTGGTTGCCGAACGAGTGCCGGGTCCGTACGAAGGCCAGGGCCTCCTCGCCCTGCAGCCGGTGCTCGCCCGCGTCCAGCTTGAGCTTGGAGTCCTTGTCGTCCACGGCCTTCGCGAGGCAGACCGGAACGCCGCCGACCGCCGTGCTCAGCACCTTCACCGCGTTGAAGTCGACCATCATGAAGTTGTCGACGGTGATCCCGGTGATCTCCTTCACCGTGCGCATCGTGCAGCCCGGGTCGCGGCCCTCCTGGCCGAGGCTGACGTTGAAACGCGTCCCCTTCTGGCCGGGGATGGTCTTCGTCGAACCGTCGGGCTGCTTCGTCGGGCAGGCCGGGATGTTCGTGATCAGGTCGCGCGGGATGGACAGCGCCGTGGCGTTGCTGCGGTCCTTGGACACGTGGAAGAGGATCGTGGTGTCGGCGTGGCCGACGCTCTCCGCGTCCCCGTAGCCCTCGTTGCCCGCGCCGCTGCGCTTGTCGGTGCCGATGACCAGGATGTTGATGGGCTGGTCCTTCTTGAACCCGCCCGTGCCCGCGTCGCCGACGTCGGTGACCTTGAGGTTGCCGTTCAGGTGGTTGTAGTAGAGGTACGCGCCCAGCGAACCGCCGACCAGCAGGAAGGCGAGGGTGCCGCCGGTGATGACGAGGAGCTTCTTGCGCCGGCCACCGCCTCCGCCGCCCTTGCGCGGACGCCCGCCGCGCCGCCCGGGCGGGCCCTCGCCTCGCCGCGGCGAGGGAACCGCCGGTGCGGACGGGGCCTTGGGGGAGGCGGGGGAGCCGGGGGAGCCGGGCGCCTTGGTGCGCCGTGAGGACGGTCTGCGGGGAGCCGCGACGGAGGGCTGCTGCTGCGCAGCGGAGCGGTCCAGTCGCAGTTCGTAGTTGCCGGTGCGGGGATTGAGTACCCACTGGTCGGCGGGGTCGATCTCGTCCGCCCGCCCACGGCTTTGCGCATCCACGGTTGCTCGAATCCTCCGTCGGTGCCTCGCGACGCGCCTCCCCCAAGGCGCCCGGTCAACGATCCGGCTGCTGGTGCACGGCCTCTTTTCTGGCCGGGGCACCGGATCGCTCACCTTATCCGCCCTGGTCAAGCGCAAACCATGGTGGTGACAAATTCCACTCCCCTTATAACGGGGCAAAGAACTCAAGCCGTTCGGTTCGGACACCGGCTTTTGGGATTGCTTTACCGGCAATCGGCCGTGTCCGCCGTGGTCCCCGTGAAGGTGGGGACGGGCGTCGGGACGGATCCGGTTCCCGGCGGGGCCGCGGAGGCCTCGCCCTCGGCCGCGCGGGCCGTCTGCGGGGCCTGTTCGGTTTCGGCCGTCCGCGGGGCCACCGTCACCGGACGGTCCATCCGCAGCTGCTCGAACAGTTGGGCCGCGGCCGGCTGTACCAGTTCGTCCCGGTTCGGGTCGGCGGCGTACGGGCGGCGCGGCACCGTAAGGAACTTGACCTGCTCGGTCGGTATGTCCCGGACGCCCCGGACCAGTTCGTACAGGTCGCGCAGCGAGGCCAGCCCCGGGTCCGTGGTCACCGACGAGGTCGCCGCGTCCAGCAGCGGGTACAGCCGGCCCGGGTTCAGCAGCACCCCGTTGCTCTGCACCTTCCTGACCAGCGAGCCGAGGAACTGCTGCTGGCGCGCCATCCGTTCGGTGTCGCTGCCGTTGCCCAGGCTGTAGCGGGCCCGGACGAAGCCGAGGGCCTGCTCCCCGTGCAGGGTCTGCCGGCCGGCGGGCAGCTTCAGCTTCGCCTCGGGGTCCGAGATCGGTTCCTTGAGGCAGATCTCCACCCCGCCGACCGCGTCGACCATCCTCTTGAACCCGCCGAAATCCACCACCATGTGGTGATCGATGCGGATTCCGGTGAGCTTCTCCACCGTACGGATGGTGCAGGCGGCCCCGCCCCACTGGTACGCCCAGTTGAACTGCGCGAGCCGCTCCGTGGTGCGGCTCCCGTTCTCCGTCAGACAGGAGGGGATCTGCGTCATCAGGTCCCGGGGTATCGACACCGCGGTCGCGCTCCTGCGGTCCGCCGGCAGGTGCAGCAGGATCGCGGTGTCCGAGCGCTCGGTGCCCCGGTCCTGCCCGTAGCGGGCGTTCTCCTTGCCGGAGCGCGAGTCCGAGCCGATCAGCAGGATGTTCTGCGAACCGCCCGCGGCATGGGCGGGGCGCTCGCGTTCGTAGCGCTCCAGCTCCGCCGCCGCGGAGGTGTCCTCCGTGATGTTCGCGTCGAGCTTGCGGTAGATCCACCAGCCGACGCCCGCCCCGCACAGCACCAGCAGGGCCAGCCCGAGGGCGATCCAGCGCAGCAGACGGCGCCGGCGGCTGCGCGGGGGCTTCGGGGAGCCTCCGGCCGCTTCGGTGCCGCCCGGTATGCCTGCACTGTCCCTCACTCGCGTTCCGTCCCCTCACCGCATCGGCACTGCGTCCGCTGCGTCGGTGACCCTGCGGGCCGTACGGGTGGAGACACGGCCTCTGCCGATCGTGCCCCCGCCCCGCCGGTACGGCCCGGGGGCAGGGCCTTGTCTAGACCCGTCCGGGTGACAAATCGCCGGACGGAGCGGCCGGAGCCGGGCGGGGTGACGGCGGGCGGCGGGGCGAGGCTGGCGGCCGCGAGGCGGGGTGTGGCGGGGAGGGGCCGGCGGCGGGGGACGGCCCCGGGCTCAGGCGGCGGTGTGGGTGACGCGCTCGCTCTGCGTCCGCTGCGCCAGCGCGTCCGCCGGCAGCCGGTCCAGGTTCCGGCAGAGCACGACGGAGGCACCCGCGGCCAGCGCGGCGTACAGCCCCGCGGACAGTCCCTCCCAGGTGTCGTACCCCAGCCCGGACAGCACCCGCGACCCCTCGCCGAGGCCGAGCTCCGCCGCGTCCTCGCGGGCGCGCGCGACGAGCTCCGCGTGCGTGAACTCCTCGCCGCCGACGATCAGCGCGGGACCACCGGCGTCCACCGGGACGAAGGGGGCGAACCGGTCGCCCTGGCCCGGCACCTCGACCGCGTAGTCCGCGAACCCGGCCGGCGGCTGCGGGAACCGCCCGCCCAGCGGCCGCAGCGCGAGCGCCACGCGCTCCCCGCCGCACTCCAGGGCCCGCTCCAGCGCGTCCGGCCCGCTGACGACGAGATCGGCGTCGCCCGGCTGCCCGTCCACCGCGGCCACGACCCCGACCGAGTGGCAGGCGAGCAGCCACACGGCGCTCTGCCAGTGCGCGGGCAGCAGCAGCGCCAGCCGGTCCCCGGGCTCGGCGCCCAGGTCGCCCTGGAGGAGATTGGCGGTCTTGGCCACCCAATTGGCGAAGGTCGCGACGGACAATTCGACGCGTTCGCCCGTGGCGTCGTCGTAGAAGGTGACGAGCGGGCGGCCCGGATCGGCGGCGAGCGCGGATCGCAGCAGGTCGGCAGGGGTGCGGTCAGTGGCGTTCACCCGCCCCAGCCTACGCGGGGCCCTCGCCCGTACGGCGGGCATCGGCTCCTCCGGACGGGCGAGGAAACGCCCGGCCCCGATCGGACGGACCGTCAGTTCTCCGATGGCGCTTCGTGGTGACTGTGCCCAGCATCGCTTCCATGCGTGGATTCCTTGCTTCCTCGATCGGTGTCGCGACGGCTGCCGCCCTGGCCCTGCCGCTCGCGCTCTCCACTCCGGCCGCGGGGGGGGGGGCCCGGGGGGCGGGGCCGCCCCCCCCCCCCCCCGGCCCCCCCCCCGCGCCCCCCCCCCCCGGGCCGCGGGCCCCCCCCCGCCCCCGCCCGCCCCCGCCCCCC
>NZ_JBHYVA010000666.1:0-4710 GCF_042750055.1 Streptomyces sp. NPDC059456 | reverse complement strand
TCGTCGGCGGGGCGCGGGGGGGGGGAACGGGGTTGGGGGGGGGGGGGGGGGGGGCAGACGAGGCCGTGCGCCCGCGTTTCGGGGAACGACGGGGCGTTTCCGGCCCCGACGCCGCGGGTTCCGCCGGTGACGACGACAACCCTCCCGTCCAGCTCCATGGGCTGCTACCTTCCTCACCTAACAAATGTTTGGTGGAAAGGTAGCTGATCCTGTCATGGGTGTCTCCACCTCAAGCCCCGACAAGGGCGTCGCGCTGGTCACGGTCGACTTCCCGCCCGTCAACGCGCTTCCGGTACAGGGCTGGTACGACCTCGCCGACGCCCTGCGCTCCGCCGGGCGCGACCCCGCGACGCGGTGCGTCGTCCTGGCCGCCGAGGGCCGCGGCTTCAACGCCGGCGTCGACATCAAGGAGATGCAGCGCGACACCGGCCACGGCGCCCTCATCGGCGCCAACCGCGGCTGCTACGAGGCCTTCGCCGCCGTGTACGAGTGCGAGGTGCCGGTCGTCGCGGCCGTGCACGGGTTCTGCCTGGGCGGCGGCATCGGCCTCGTCGGCAACGCCGACGCGATCGTGGCCGGCGAGGACGCCACCTTCGGGCTCCCCGAGCTCGACCGGGGAGCGCTCGGCGCCGCCACCCACCTGGCCCGTCTGGTCCCGCAGCACCTGATGCGCGCCCTCTACTACACCTCCCGCACCGCCACCGCCGCCGAACTGCACGCGCACGGCTCGGTGTGGCAGGTGGTCCCGCCCGCGCGGGTGCGGGACGCGGCCCTCGAACTGGCCGCCGAGATCGCGCGCAAGGACGGCTACCTGATCCGACTGGCCAAGGCGGCCATCAACGGCATCGACCCCGTCGACGTACGGCGCAGCTACCGCTTCGAGCAGGGGTTCACGTTCGAGGCCAACCTGAGCGGGGTCGCCGACCGGGTCCGCGACACCTTCGGCGAGTCCGGCGGGAAGGAGCGTTCATGAGCGACAAGTCCATGACCCCCGACGAGGTGGTCGCGCGGCTGCGCAGCGGGATGACCCTCGGCATCGGCGGCTGGGGGTCGCGGCGCAAACCCATGGCCCTGGTGCGGGCACTGCTCCGCTCCGAGATCACCGATCTCACCGTGGTCTCGTACGGCGGCCCCGACGTCGGCCTGCTCGCGGCCGCCGGCCGGATCCGCCGGCTCGTCGCCCCCTTCGCCACCCTCGACTCGATCCCGCTGGAGCCGCACTTCCGGGCCGCCCGCGAGAGCGGCGCCTTCACCCTCACCGAGCTCGACGAGGCCATGTTCATGTGGGGCCTGCACGCCGCCGCGAACCGGCTCCCGTTCCTCCCCGTCCGGGCCGGCCTGGGCTCCGACGTCATGCGGGTCAACCCGGAGCTGCGGACCGTCACCTCCCCGTACGCCGACGGCGAGGAGTTCGTCGCCGTCCCCGCCCTGCGGATGGACGCCGCGCTGGTCCACCTGAACCGCGCCGACCGCCTCGGCAACGCCCAGTACCTGGGGCCGGACCCGTACTTCGACGACCTGTTCTGCGAGGCCGCCGACGCCGCGTACGTCTCCTGCGAGCAGCTGGTGGAGACCTCCGAGCTGGCCAAGGCGGGGCCACCGCAGTCCCTGCTGGTCAGCCGGCACTCGGTGACCGGTGTCGTCGAGACCCCGAACGGCGCGCACTTCACCTCCTGCGTCCCCGACTACGGGCGCGACGAGGCCTTCCAGAAGCTGTACGCGGCCACCCCCTGGCCGGAGTTCAGCGCCCGCTTCCTGTCCGGCGGCGGCGAGCACGCCTACCAGTCGGCCGTCCGGGCCTGGCACGAGGAGCAGCAGTGAGCACAGCGACGGCCGCGTCCCGCGCGGAGTACTGCGTGATCGCCTGCGCCGAGGCCTGGCGCGGCGACGGCGAGGTGCTCGCCAGTCCGATGGGCCTGATCCCGTCCTTCGGGGCCCGGCTGGCGAAGCGGACGTTCTCCCCCGATCTGCTGCTGACCGACGGCGAGGCCCTGCTGGTCGGGCTGGACGGGGAGACCGAGGGCTGGCTCCCGTACCGGCGGCATCTGACGATGGTCACCGGCGGGCGCCGGCACGTGATGATGGGCGCCAGCCAGATCGACCGGTTCGGCAACCAGAACATCTCCTGCATCGGCGACTGGGCCCGGCCGGCCCGCCAGCTCCTGGGGGTGCGCGGTGCGCCCGTCAACACGCTGAACAATCCGGTGAGTTACTGGGTGCCGCGGCATTCTCCGCGGGTGTTCGTCGAGCGGGTCGACATGGTGAGCGGGGTCGGTCACGACCGGGCCGAGGCGGCCGGGGTGACCCGCTTCCACCGGCTGCCGCGGGTGGTCAGCGATCTCGGCGTCTTCGATTTCGGCGGCCCGGACCACTCGATGCGCCTGGCCTCCGTGCATCCGGGCGTGAGCGTCGAACAGGTCCGGGAGGCCACCGGGTTCGCCCTGGCGGTCGACGGCGAGGTGCCGTACACGCGGGAGCCGAGCGCCGAGGAGCTGCGGCTGATCCGCGAGGTGATCGACCCGCAGGGGCTGCGCGACCGGGAAGTGCGGGGCTGACGCGATGGAGACGGCGTTCACCCGGCTGGTCGGTGTGCAGCACCCGGTCGTGCAGACGGGCATGGGCTGGGTTGCGGGTCCCCGGCTGGTGTCGGCGGCGGCCAACGCGGGCGCCCTGGGCATCCTGGCCTCGGCGACGATGACGGTGGAGGAGCTGCGGGCGGCGGTCCGCGAGGTCCGCTCCCGTACGCAGGCCCCGTTCGGGGTCAATCTGCGGGCGGACGCGGGGGACGCCGCCGAGCGGGTCCGGCTGATCGTCGACGAGGGCGTGCGGGTCGCCTCGTTCGCGCTCGCCCCGTCGAAGGAGCTGATCGCCCGGCTCAAGGACGCGGGCGTGGTGGTGATCCCGTCGATCGGGGCCCGCCGGCACGCCGAGAAGGTCGCGGCGTGGGGGGCCGACGCGGTGATCGTGCAGGGCGGCGAGGGCGGCGGGCACACCGGGGACACGGCCACGACGGTCCTGCTGCCGCAGGTGGTCGACGCGGTGGACATCCCGGTGGTCGCGGCGGGCGGCTTCCACGACGGGCGCGGCCTGGTCGCCGCGCTGTCGTACGGCGCCGCGGGCATCGCGATGGGCACGCGCTTCCTGCTGACCTCGGATTCCACGGTCCCGGACGCGGTCAAGGCCCGCTACCTGGCGGCCGGCGTCAGGGACGTCACGGTCACGACGGCCGTGGACGGGCTGCCGCACCGGATGCTCCGTACCGAGCTGGTCGCCTCCCTGGAACGGGCGGGCCGCACCCGCGCCCTGGCGCGGGCGGTCCGGCACGCGGCCGCGTTCCGCAGGCTGTCGGGGCTGTCCTGGGCGCGGATGGTGCGCGACGGCCTCGCGATGAAACACGGCAAGGACCTGTCCTGGAGCCAGGTGCTGCTCGCCGCGAACACCCCCATGCTCCTGAAGGCGTCCATGGTCGAGGGCCGTACGGACCTCGGCGTCATGGCATCAGGCCAGGTCGCAGGGGTGATCGAGGATCTGCCGTCCTGTGCGGAGCTCGTCGCCCGCGTCATGGCCGAGGCACACACGGTGCTGGCACGGCTGGAACGCCTGCACCCGCCCGACGCCCTGCCACCACCAGGGTGATCCCCCTTCTCCTCCTCAGGAGTCGCCACAGATGAGCCGTGCCCGAACCCGCCTGGTGACCGCGGTACTCGCTTCCGCCCTCGCCCTCAGCGCTCTGCCCGCCGCCTCCGCGTACGCCGCGCCGGCGGCGGGCGCCTCCGCCTCCGGCCGGTACCACCAGCAGGCGGAAACGATTCGCCAGATCCCCCTCCAGGGCGCGGTCAACGTCCGCGACCTGGGCGGCTACCGCACCTGGACCGGCGGCCGGGTCCGCCAGGGGCTGGTCTACCGCTCCGACGCGCTCGGCAAGCTCACACCGGCGGACGTCACCACCGTCTCCGGTCTCGGCCTCAAGAAGGTCGTCGATTTCCGCATCCCGCTGGAGCTCCGGTACGACGGCGCCGACCGGCTGCCCGCTGGACTCACCGCCACCTCCCGCCCGGTCAGCGACCTCGGCCTGTACGCCACGCTCCTCGGCGCGATCTCCAGCGGCGACCCCGCCGCACAGGAGCAGATGCTCGGCGGCGGCCGGGCCGAGGCCTACATGCGCGACATCTACCGCACCTTCGTGACCAGCCCCGAGAACCGGGCGCAGTTCGCGGCGACGCTGCGGGAGATCGCGGACGGCGGTCAGGACCCGCTCCTGTTCCACTGCACCTCGGGCAAGGACCGGACGGGCTGGATGGGTTACGTCCTGCTGCGCGCCCTGGCCGTACCCGAGGACACCGCCACGAGCGACTACCTCGCGTCGAACGCCTTCCGCGCCGCGTACGACGCCCAGGTGCGGGCGGGCCTCGAGCAGTCCGGGCGGATGCAGAACCCGGACCTGCTGATACCGCTCCAGGAGGTCCGCCAGGACTACCTGGACGCGGCGACCGCCCAGCTGGACGCGGACTACGGCAGCTTCTACGGCTACCTCACGGACGGCCTCGGCCTGGACCTGCGGACGCTCGCGAAGCTCCGGACCAGGATGGTCCGCTGACCGTCCCGGAACGCGCAGGAGCCGGGCGGCGCATCGTGCGCCGCCCGGATGTAGCCGGTGCACTCCGGGTCCTCGTTGAGCTCCCGTACGACCGCCTCGATCTCCTCCTGGGT
>NZ_JBHYVA010000665.1:0-4735 GCF_042750055.1 Streptomyces sp. NPDC059456 | reverse complement strand
GCCGGTGCGCCGGGCGCACCCGCTGCCGGCGGGTGCCCCGGTCCCGGTTCCGGCGGACGCCTACCAGCGCATGCCGAGGGCGTCGGGGTCCGCGATCCGGTCCGGGGCGAGGGCCGAGGCCCGCGAGCGCTGATGGGCGATCCACACGCCCGGGCGCACCTCCCTGCTCCCGACCCGCTCCACAGGGGTGCGGGGGACCCGCAGATGGTGCTCCCGGGTGCGGAACCGCCGCGCCGCCGCCGGATGGCCCGCCCACTTCTCGGCCCGGGAGCGCCGCGGCGCCGGCCGCTCCGCCCCGGCCGCCGCGGTCACGCCCAGCACGTGCTCCAGCAGCCGGCGCTGCGCCCCGGACCGCATGCCGGCGCCGGACACGGCCTCGGCCGGGGACCGCGTCCGCTGCCGGCTCGGCGCCCGGGGCCGACGCGGCCGACGGGTCCGGGGCCGACGGGTCCGGGGCCTGCGGGATCACATGCGGGCGCCGAAGTTCTGCGTCCACCAGGGACCGCCCGGGCCGGAGTGGATGCCGACGCCGATGTCCTTGAAGGAGCAGTTGAGGATGTTCGCGCGGTGGCCAGGGCTGTTCATCCAGGAGTCCATGACCGAGTCCGCGGTCTGCTGGCCCCGCGCGATGTTCTCCCCGTACGTCGACCAGCGGTACCCGGCGGCCGTCGTCCGCTTCCCCGGGTCGGCGCCGTCGGGGTTGGTGTGCGAGAAGAAGTCCCGGGCCGCCATGTCGTCGGAGTGCCCCTGCGCGGCGGCCCGCAGCTGCGAGTCCTCCTTCAGGGGGCCGCACCCGGCCTTCGCGCGCTCGGCGTTGACCAGGGCGATGACCTGGCCCGCGACGCCAGCCGGGGCGGGACCCGGCGCTGGGGCCGACGGGCGCGGCGCGGGAGCCTTGGACTTGGTCGGCGTGGGGCTCGGCACCGGGCTGGCCGTGGAGGGGCTCGGCGAGGGGGAGGCCGAAGGGGAGGGCGATGCCGAGGGCGAGGCCGGCTCCGAAGCGGAGGCGGAGGCGGCGGCCGAAGCGGACTCGGGCGCCGAGAGGGCGGACAGCGGGGCGGCGGGCGCGGCGCCGGTGTCCTTGTCGCCCGAGCCGGGGAGCCCGCCGAGGTAGGCGACCCCCCAGCCCGCGACGCACGCGGCGATCACCGCGCCGCCGACCGCGCGGCGGCGGCTCTGCCGGCGCTTGCGCAGCACGCTGCGGCCGCCGCCGGAGGACCCGTCCGGTATGCCGCCCTGGCCGGACACCGCGGGGGTGAGCTGCGTCGCGGCGTCGGAGAAGTCCGTGCCGTCGAAGCCCGTGCCCGTGCCCGGGCCGGCGCCCGTGGCCGCGCCCATGCCGTCGGAGGCGTACGCCGCGTCCGCCGGTGCGTACGCGGCGCCCGCCGGGACGAAACCGCCCGCCGCGGCCGACCGTACGCCGGCCAGCAGGGCCGCCCCGACCGGGACCAGGGCCAGGCCCGCCAGCAGTCCCTCCGCTGGGAGCAGTCCGCTCCACAGTCCTGCGCACCGTACGCACTCCCGCGCGTGCCGGGCTATTCGCTTGCGCCACAGCGTCGCCGGCACCCCGTCCCAGCCGGCCGTCACCACCCGCAGCTCCTCGCACGGGGGCTGCGTGGCCAGTGCCCGCTCCACCACCCGGGCGGACTCCAGCTGCGCCTTCATCCGCTGCACGCGCACCGCCGTGTGCTGCGGGGGGAGTTCGAGGGCCGCGGCCACCTCGGCGCGGGTCAGTTCACCGGCACACTCCAGCCACCACAGCGACAGCAGGGCGCGGTCGTCGGTGTCCAGCCAGCGGGTGGCGCGCGCCGTCTCCCGCTGCTGGCCTTCGAGCTGGAGCCGCAGGACCGTCAGGTCCACGAAGTCGGCGCCCGGGTCGGCCAGCTCCCAGGCCGCTTCGAGACCGCTCTCGCCGGGGGCGGTGTGCCGGGCCTGCCAGTGCGCCCGCACCCGGTTCATGGCGATGGCGACCAGCCAGGACCGGAAGCTGTCGTCCGACCGCAGGGTGCCCAGGCCGTCGAGCGCGCGCAGCATGGTGTCCTGCACCACGTCGTCAACGTCGCAGGAGCCGTTCAGGGCGCGCCCGACGATGTTGTAGACGAGCGGCAGATAGGTGCTGACCAGCTCGTCCTGCGCGCGGGGATCTCCCGCGCGGGCCGCTGCCACCAGCGCTGCGCTGTGCTGTGTAGTCATGTGAGGTTCCCTGTCCGTACCGGCGGTCGATGATGCCCGATACCTGGGAGACCGTCGAGCGCGGCCCCGATAACGGTTATCCGGAAGAAGAACCTCAGAAATCTTTTCCGGTGCCCGGGGAGGGTCCGTCGCGGCTGTCATCGCCTCCACCACCGGGCCCCCTGCGGGCGGCTCACAGCAGCGGAGCCAGCGCCTCCGTGGCCGCGCGCAGAGCCGGTGCGTACGCCTCGATCTCCGCGCGGGAGACGGCGGGATGCCCCGGGCGGTGGCCGGGGGAGAAGGCGACCGTGGTGATGCTGACCCCGCCGACCGGGCGGCCCGCCGGGCCCAGGACCGCGGCCCCGATGCACCGGATCGTCGGCTCGTTCTCCTCGTCGTCGACGGCGAAGCCCCGGGCCCGGACCCTCTCCAGCTCCGCCAGCAGCGCCTCCGGGCGGGTCAGCGTGTTCGGTGTGCGGGCCGGCAGTCCCGCGCTCGCGATCAGCGCCCGCACCTCCGCCCCGGGCAGGTGCGCCAGGATGCTCTTGCCGATCGCGGTGCTGTGCAGCGGCATCCGCATCCCGACCCGGGACGCCGTCCGGAAGGGCTGGTCGCTCTCCAGCTTCCGGATGTAGGTGAGCGTCTCCCCGCTGTGCAGGGCCAGGTGGACCGTCTGGCCGACGGCCTCGCGCAGTTCGCCCAGGATCCGCCCGATGGTCGGAGGCTCGCCGCCGCCGACCATGGCGGACAGGCTGCGCAGCCGGGGGCCGACCCCGTACCGCGCGTCGTTCTCCGGGCGGACGAAGCCCTGCTCGATCAGCGAGGCGAGGATCCGGAAGGTGCTCGACTTCGGCACGGCGGCGGCCGCCGCCACATCGGTGAGCCGGTGCGGCCCGCCCGGTGCGGCCACGGCCTCCAGGATCCGCATCGACTTCTCCAGCGCCGTCCCGGCGGCCGAGGTGCGCCCGCCGCGGGAGCGGACGGCCATCGCGTCGGCCGGGGACGGGTCTTCGGGATCGGGCATGCGCTCTCCACAGTGGGCGGGACGGGGGCAGGCAGGGCGGGGTCAAGGTAAGGTCTGCGGCGTAAGTTCCGTTACACGGTACGGCGTTCCGCTACGTGGAACAACTGCCGTGGGGAGCGCATGGAGGGGTCGCTTGTCCTGCCATCCGTACGACGCGATGACCGCCCAGGGCCTGCTGCCGGTCCTGCGCAACACCGACGCCGACGAAGCGGTCCACCGGACCACCGCCCTGCTGGCCGCCGGCTGCCGCACCGTCGAACTGACCACCTCCACCCCCGGCTGGGCCGAGGCCGTCGCCCGGACCGTTCCGCTGGCCGACGCGCAGGGGCGGCCCGCCCTGATCGGCGTCGGCACCGTCACCACCGCCGACCATGCCGAGACGGCCCTCGACGCCGGCGCGGCCTTCCTGATCTCCCCCTACCCGGCCCCCGAAGCCCGCGCCGTCGCCCAGCGCCGCGGGGCCGTCCTCGTCGAGGGGGGCTTCACCCCCGGCGAGATCGCCTCCGCCGTCGCCCGCGCGGGCGCAGCCAAGGTCTTCCCGGCCCACGTGGGCGGCCCGCGGTTCGTCCGCTCCCTCACGGCGGTCCTCCCCGGGGCGCTGTTCATCCCGACCGGGGGCATCCGGCCCGCCGAGGTCCCGCAGTGGCTCGCCGCCGGCGCGGCCGCCGTCGGCGTGGGCGGCGGCCTGCCCGACGATCCCGGCGAACTGGCCGCCGTCTTCGCCGCACTGGCCCGGCCGTGTTGCACCGACTGCGCCACCGCGGGGCGTTGATGGCGTCCCCGGCCGGCTACGACGTACTCGTCCTCGGAGAGGTCCTCGTCGAGATCCACGCCGACACCGCCCTGCGGAACGCCGCCGACGGCACCGCGGCCCGCATCTCGTACTCCGGCGACGCCCTCAACGCCGCGGCCGCCTCGGCCGCCGCGGGAGCCCGGACCGCCCTGCTCGCCGTCGTCGGCGACGACGAACTCAGCGTCCCGCTGCTCGACCGCGCCGCCGCACTCGGCGTGGACGTCTCCCACGTACGCCGCGCCCCGCGCCCCAACGGCGCCTACCTGCTCGCCTCCGACACCGACGGCGACCGGGACTTCGTCTACTGGCGCACCCACAGCGCCGGCTCCACCCTCTCGACCCGGCACATCGCGTCCTGGCGGAGCCTGCTGACCGGCACGAGAGCCCTCATCACCAGCGGGATCACCGGGGCCCTGTCCCCGAGCAGCCGCGACGCGGTGGTGGCGGCCGCCGAGACGGTGCACGGCGCCGGCGGACACGTCTCGTACGACCCCAACTTCCGCCCCCGCCTGACCGGCCGGGCCGAGGCCCGGGAACTGCTGGCCCGGGTCGCCCCGCTGACCGGGCTGCTCAAGACCTCCTGCCCGGCCGACGCCCGGGCCCTGGTCGGCACCACCGATCCGCGCACCGCCGCCGCCCGTTACCGGGACCTCGGCGCCCGTACGGTCGTCGTCACCGCGGGCGCCGGCCACCTCCTGCTCGACGACGGCACCCGGGCCGCCTTCCTCCCCGTACCGGTCAACCCC
>NZ_JBHYVA010000664.1:0-4738 GCF_042750055.1 Streptomyces sp. NPDC059456 | reverse complement strand
GGTCAGCCCGCCGCCGCGCAGTCCGCGCAGGTGCCGAAGATCTCCACCGTGTGGGCGACGTTCACGAAGCCGTGCTCCGCGGCGATGGACTCCGCCCACTTCTCCACCGCCGGGCCCTCCACCTCGACGGCCTTGCCGCACTTGCGGCAGACCAGGTGGTGGTGGTGGTCCCCGGTGGAGCAGCGCCGGTAGACCGACTCGCCGTCGCTGGTGCGCAGCACGTCGACCTCGCCGGCGTCGGCGAGCGACTGGAGGGTGCGGTAGACGGTGGTCAGGCCCACGGAGTCACCGCGGTGCTTGAGCATGTCGTGCAGCTCCTGGGCGCTGCGGAACTCGTCCACCTCGTCCAGCGCCGCCGCGACGGCGGCCCGCTGCCGGGTGGACCGTCCTCGTACTGGCGCGGTATTCATCTCGCCAGGCGCAGTCGCCACCGGTTCCTCCTCGTATCGGCCTCGGCCCATTGTGCCAGGCGGCCGTCCCTCCTAGACCTTCACATCATCGCGCGTGCAGACCTCTTCGGCGGCGCGCGCCGCGTTGGCCCGGCGCCGCGCCAGCGGCGTGGACAGGGCCGTCATCACCATGAAGACGCCGATGGCGAGCAGCACGATGGTGCCGCCGGAGGGGGCGTCGATGTAGAACGTCGCGACCGTGCCGGAGAGCGAGACCAGCACGCCGATCACCATGGCCACCGACAGGGTGGCGGTGAACCCGCGGGTGACGCGCTGCGCCGCCGCGACCGGGATCACCATCATGGCGCTGACCAGCAGCAGGCCGACGATCCGCATGGCCACGGTGACGGTGACGGCGGCGGTGACCGCGATCAGCAGGTTCAGGAACCGCACCGGCAGGCCGGTGACCCGGGCGAACTCCTCGTCCTGGCAGACCGCGAACAGCTGGCGGCGCAGGCCGATGGTCACGGCGACGACGAACGCGGCGAGGATCACGACCGCGGTGACGTCCTCGGCGGAGACCGTGGTGATCGAGCCGAACAGGTAGCTGGTCAGACTGGCCGTCGAGCCGCCCGGAGCCAGGTTGATGATCATCACGCCGCCGGCCAGGCCGCCGTAGAACAGCATGGCGAGCGCGATGTCGCCGCTGGTCTTGCCGCGCGAGCGGATCAGCTCCATGCCGACCGCGCCGAGGACGGCGACCAGGGTCGCGATCCACACCGGGCTCGTGTTGAGCAGGAAGCCGAGGGCCACGCCGGTCATGGCCACGTGACCGATGCCGTCGCCCATGACGGCCTGGCGGCGCTGGACGAGGTACGTGCCGATCGCGGGGGCGGTGACGCCGACCAGGACGGCCGCGAGCAGGGCCCGCTGCATGAAGGCGTAGGTGAGGATTTCCATCAGCTCAGCAGTCCCGTCCGGAGGGGCTCGGCGTCGTGCGCCGCGTGGGGGTGTACGTGGTCGTGGCCGGGCAGGGCGTGCTGGCCCACGGCCTCCGGGGGCGGGCCGTCGTGGACGACGCAGCCGTCGCGCAGGACGACGGCGCGGTCGATCAGCGGCTCCAGCGGGCCCAGCTCGTGCAGGACGAGCAGGACGGTCGAGCCGGCGGCGACCTGCTCGCGCAGGGCGTTCGCCAGGACCTCCTGGTTGGCGAGGTCGACCCCGGCCATCGGCTCGTCCATGATCAGGAGTTCGGGCTCCACGGCGAGCGCCCGGGCGATGAGCACGCGCTGGTGCTGGCCGCCGGAGAGGGCGTTGACCGAGGCGTCGGCGTACGGGCCCATGTCGACGAGGTCCAGGGCCCGCTCCACGGCGGCCCGGTCGGCCTTGCGGAGGATGCCGAAGCGGGAGCGGGCGAGCCGGCCGGAGGAGACGACCTCGCGGACGGTGGCCGGGACGCCGCTGGCGGCGGTGGTGCGCTGCGGGACGTACCCGATGCGCGACCAGGCGCGGAAGTTCCTGAAGTCCGTGCCGAACAGGGCCAGCTCGCCGTCGGACAGCGGAACCTGCCCGACGACGGCGCGCACGGCCGTGGACTTGCCGGAGCCGTTGGCGCCGAGCAGGGCGACGACCTCGCCGCGCCGCACGGTGAGGTCGACCCCGCGCAGCACGGGGCGGGAGCCGAGCGAGGCCGTGGCCCCGCGCAGGGATATGACGGGCTGGTCCGTGGGCCGGGCGGGCTTGGACTCCATGGCACGCGCCTCCGTTACTGCCATCACTTGCTACCGAGTGCCTTCTGCAGGTTCTTCAGGTTGGACCGCATGACCTCGAAGTAGTCAGCGCCCTGGGACTTGTCGGAGATGCCCTCGAGCGGGTCGAGGACATCGGTCTTCAGGCCCGTGTCGGCGGCGAGCGTCTTGGCGGTCTTGTCGCTGGCCAGGGTCTCGAAGAACACGGTCGAGACATTGTCCTTCTTCGCGACGGCCTGGAGTTCCTTCACCCGGGCCGGGCTCGGCTCGGACTCGGGGTCGACGCCGGAGATGCCCTCCTGGTCGAGGCCGTAGCGTTCGGCGAGGTAGCCGAAGGCGGAGTGCGTGGTGATGAACGTCCTGGACGAGGTGTTCTGCAGGCCGTCCTTGAACTCCGTGTCCAGCGCGGCCAGTTTGCCGGTCAGCTCGTCGGTGTTCTTGCGGTAGTCGGCCGCGTGGCCGGGGTCGGCCTTCTCCAGGGCCGCGCCGACGCCCTTGGCGATCTCGGCGTACTTCACGGGGTCGAGCCAGACGTGCGGGTCCTCGCCGGCCTCGCCGTGGTCGTGGCCGTGGTCGTGGGCCTCTTCCCCGGCGCCCTCCTCGCCCTCGTGGGCGTGGTCGTGGCCGGAGGAGGCGTGGACCTCCAGCTTGGTGAGGGCGGCGGCGTCGACGACGTGCTTCACGCCGGACTGGGCGACGGCCTTGTCGACGGCGGGCTGCAGGCCCTTGAGGTAGAGCACCACATCGGATGCGCCGAGCCGGCCGGTCTGGCGCGGGGTGATCTCCAGGTCGTGCGGCTCGACGCCCGGCTTGGTCAGGGTGTCGACCTTCACGTGGTCCTTGCCGATCTGTTCGGCGAGGAACTGCATCGGGTAGAACGACGACATGACCTGGAGTTTTCCGTCCTCGTGGCCCCCCGCGGCCGAGGCTCCGGAGCAGGCGGTGAGGGCCGTGGCGCCGAGGGCGACGGCTCCGCCGAGGGCGGCGGCGGGTATGACTCGTCGTACGTTCATGACATCCATTTTCATCAAAGATGGAAACGATTGTCAAAAACCCTGGTCGGGGGCCCGGCCCGGGGGCCGTGGAAGGGGAACCGATTTGAAAGGGGGGGTGCGGGCGCCGGTAACCTGAGGCATTCGCCGTTCGTCCTCGTAATGAAGAGAGCACCGTGGCCGCCGACAAGATCGACACCATCGTCAGCCTGAGCAAGCGCCGTGGCTTCGTTTTCCCGTGCAGTGAGATCTACGGCGGCTCCAGGGCTGCCTGGGATTACGGCCCGCTCGGTGTCGAGCTCAAGGAGAACATCAAGCGCCAGTGGTGGAAGGCGATGGTCACCGGGCGTGAGGACATCGTCGGTATCGACTCGTCCGTGATCCTGGCCCCCGAGGTCTGGGTGGCCTCCGGCCACGTCGCGACCTTCTCCGACCCGCTCACCGAGTGCACCTCCTGTCACAAGCGCCACCGCGCCGACCACCTGGAGGAGGCGTACGAGGCCAAGCACGGCCGTCTCCCCGAGAACGGCCTCGCCGACATCAACTGCCCCAACTGCGGTGTGAAGGGCCAGTTCACCGAGCCCAAGCAGTTCTCCGGCATGCTGGAGACCCACCTGGGCCCGACCCAGGACACCGGCTCGAAGGCGTACCTGCGCCCCGAGACCGCCCAGGGCATCTTCACCAACTTCGCCCAGGTGCAGACCACCTCGCGCAAGAAGCCCCCGTTCGGCATCGCGCAGATGGGCAAGTCCTTCCGCAACGAGATCACGCCGGGCAACTTCATCTTCCGCACGCGCGAGTTCGAGCAGATGGAGATGGAGTTCTTCGTCAAGCCGGGCGAGGACGAGCAGTGGCAGGAGTACTGGATGCAGGAGCGGTGGAACTGGTACCGCGACCTCGGCATCCGCGAGGAGAACATCCGCTGGTACGACCACCCGAAGGAGAAGCTGTCCCACTACTCGAAGCGCACCGCCGACATCGAGTACCGCTTCAACTTCGGCGGCAGTGAGTTCTCCGAGCTGGAGGGCATCGCCAACCGCACCGACTTCGACCTCAAGGCGCACTCGGCGGCCTCCGGTCAGGACCTCGTGTACTTCGACCAGGAGTCGAAGGAGAAGTACACCCCGTACGTCATCGAGCCGGCGGCCGGCGTCAACCGCGCCATGCTCGCCTTCATGCTCGACGCGTTCAACGAGGACGAGGCCCCGAACGCCAAGGGCGTCATGGAGAAGCGCACCGTGATGCGCTTCGACCCGCGCCTGGCCCCGATCAAGGTCGCCGTCCTGCCGCTGTCCCGCAACGCGCAGCTGTCGCCGAAGGCCAAGGGCCTCGCCGCCGACCTGCGCAAGTTCTGGAACATCGAGTTCGACGACGCGGGCGCCATCGGCCGCCGCTACCGCCGCCAGGACGAGATCGGTACGCCGTTCTGCGTCACCGTCGACTTCGACACCCTGGACGACAACGCGGTGACCGTGCGCGAGCGCGACACCATGAAGCAGGAGCGCGTCTCCCTGGACCAGATCCAGAGCTACCTCGGCAGCCGCCTGCTCGGCTGCTAGTTCCCGCTCGAAAGGCCGGTGGGGGCGGGGGGGGGGGGCGGCCCCCGGGC
>NZ_JBHYVA010000663.1:1193-4742 GCF_042750055.1 Streptomyces sp. NPDC059456 | reverse complement strand
GCGCTGCACCGGTGTCAGACCGGTGCGGCGCTGCCGCGATCCCGCCCCGGGGCCGGCCGGTCCGCCGGGCCCGGGCATGCCTCGGGGGCGTGCCCGGACCAGTGGTGGTGGTACTGAAGGGAATGGCGCTCGCCGATGTGCCACGGGCAGTCTCCCCGGATGTCGCGCGAGGCGACGCCACCGCACGGCTGGTCCGGGCAGGGGCAGGCGTCCGGCCGCGCGACCCCGTCGATGCGGACGACGTGTCGGTCCTCCGGGGTGAGGCAGCGGCCGTACTGCTCGTGCCAGACCCGTATGCCCGCTTCGACCGCATCGGCCTGGGACCAGCGGCCCGCCGGCGCCGGTACGTCCACGGTCGGCCCGGGCAGCCACCGCCGGACGGTGGCGGCGACGGCGCGGGGGTCGGCGAACGGCTCCGGCAGCGGCAGGGGGAAGTCGTGGTACGCGACCGGCAGCAGGCCGGAGTCCTCGTCCATCACGCACCAGCCGTGGTGGTGCTCCCACCACAGCCAGACCGATTCCGGCTCGCTCCACGCGGTCCCGTCGAACTGGCCGTCCTCGAAGCGGAATCCGCCGTCGACATCGGCCGGGTCCGTGATGTGGAGGCTCGATGCCCGGCGGGTGAGACCGTTGGTCCAGGTGTTGCGTACGCGCAGCCCTTCGGCGGCCAGTGCGGCGTGCACCGCGGCCATGTAGGGCGCGTGGGGCAGGTGCGGGTCGGACATCCGTCGTCCCTTCCTCGATCCTCGCCGGCGCGACCGCTGTGCGCTCGACCGCAGTCGAGTGGCGCGGACCGGCGTGGCATTCGCCCGGCCTCCCCGGGTTCGCGATCAACCGTAATACCGTCCGCCCGGACTTCGACGGCCGGGTGGTCCACGCTCACGCCCGCTGCGGATGACCGCGCCCGGCGCGGGACCACGGGCGTCGGTGGGCCCTGTCATGATCGTCCGCATGACGATCCACTACGGCTACTACGCCGCCACCGACGACGCCCATGCCGCCGCAGCGGTCGAACACGGCACCCTGGAGGAGATGGGCGCGGGATACGACCAACTGGTGCTGACCGGCCTGGACCCGGAGATCCACATGCCGGTGCTCGACACCCTGATATCGGGGCGGTCCGCCGAAGCCGTCCAGGCCGACCCGCCGTACGGCGGATTCGTCAACTCCAGTGACGACGGCCGGACGGTGTGCCACTCGCTCGCCGACGCGTTCGGTGACGCGCTCGCGGGCCTGGCGCCCGGGGCGGTGCGGGACGTGGCCGCCGGCTGGGCCGCGGCGGAGGTCTTCCGGGACAACGGTCCCGATGCGGACGTGCTAGCCCAGGTCCTGACCGAGCTGGCCGGCCTCGCCCGCGACGCGGCCGGCCGCGGAGAGCGCCTCTACTGCTGGACCGGCATGTAAGGACGGCCTCGGCCTTCGTGCCGGCTCGGCACGGACGGCCCGGCCTGCTGAGGCGTGTATGAAATTCTTGACACCATGGCCGAATAATTTTACATTCCTGATGTCAAGAATCATTTACATCGGAGCGGGGTGCGGTCGTGGCCTTCCAGGAGAAGCGCGCGTGGATCATGGGGGTGGTGGCCATCGCCGCGTATGCGGTCTACCTGGCCGTCGTACTCGGGCGGGCCGGGGACGGGGTGCCCCTTCCGGAGGTCGCGTACGTGGCGCCGCTGCTGTGGACGGTCGGCGGCGCGATCGCGGCGTCCATCGCCCTGAACATCGCCGTCGCGGTCGCCTCGCCCGGTGAGGCCGGTGCCAAGGACCAGCGCGACAAGGAGATCGCCCGCCTCGGGGAGTACACCGGACAGTCCCTCCTCGTCCTCGGCGCCATGACCGCACTGGCCCTCTCCATGGCCGGGGCGGACCGCTTCTGGATCTCCAACGTGATCTACCTGGGCTTCGTCCTCTCGGCCGTACTCGCCTCCGTCGTGAAGCTCGCCGCCTACCGGCGCGGATTCCAGTCGTGGTGAAGCCGACCGGTATCACCAACCGGATCCGCATCCTGCGCTTCGAGCACGAGGAGATGACCCAGGCGGCGCTGGCCGAGCGCATCGGTGTGACCCGCCAGACCGTCATCGCCATCGAGAAGGGCCGCTATTCGCCCTCCCTCGAAACGGCGTTCAGGATCGCCCGCGTCTTCGCGGTGCCACTCGAGCAGGTTTTCCAGTACTCGGACGACGAAGGGACGGCGCCGTGAAGGCGATCGTGCAGAACGGATACGGCTCCAGCGACGTCTTGGAACTGCGGGACGTGGAGACGCCGGAGCCGGGCAGCGGCGAGGTGCTCATAGCCGTCCGGGCGGCCGCTCTGGACGCCGGGGTCTGGCACCTCATGAGCGGCAAGCCCTATCTGCTGCGGCTGATGGGATACGGGTTCCGCGCGCCCAACGTCCGCGTGAGGGGACGTGAGGTCGCAGGGCGGGTGGAGGCCGTCGGGGCCGGTGTGACCGGGCTGCGGCCGGGGGACGAGGTGTTCGGGATCTGTGAGGGTTCCTTCGCCGAGTACGCGACCGCCTCGCAGGACAAGCTCGCCCTCAAGCCCGCCGGTCTTCCGCTGGAACAGGCGGCGGCACTGTCCATCTCCGGTCTCACCGCACTCCAGGCGTTGCGGGACACGGGCCGCGTCCGGCCGGGGCAGCGGGTCCTCGTCATCGGCGCCGCCGGCGGGGTCGGCACGTTCGCCGTGCAGCTGGCCAAGGCCTACGGTGCGCACGTCACCGGGGTGTGCAGCACCGCGAAGACGGAACTGGTGCGCTCCCTCGGCGCGGACGAGACCATCGACTACACCCGCGAGGACTTCACCGAACGGGACGTGTCCTACGACCTCGTCCTCGACACCGCCGGCAACCGCCCCCTGTCCCGCCTGCGACGCGTCCTGACCCCGCGCGGGACCCTCGTCATCATCGGCGGTGAGGGCGGCGGCCGTTGGATCGGCGGCATGGGCCGGGTGCTGTGGGCCGCCCTGCTGAACCCCTTCGTCCGCCAGAGCCTCAAGCCGTTCATGGCCTCGGAGCTGAAGGCGGACCTCGACGTGCTCAAGCAGCACGTCGAGGACGGCACCCTCACCCCGGCGATCCAGCGCACCTGCCCCCTCGACGGTGCTGCGGAGGCCATCGACCAACTCCACCGCGGCGAGGCCCGGGGCAAGATCCTGATCCTCCCCTGACCCCACGGCCCGGGGCGGGCGGCCTCTTGGTGGTGGATCCCGTCCACCGGTCCTCCGTCACCGTGCCGGGTGTGGTGGTTCCCCTCCTCGGATCGGTGCCGATCAGGCGGGCCCGGCGTCCGCAGCAACCGGCCGGGGCCCCGGGTCACCGCAAGCCGGAGACTCTGAACACCGTGTGGGCCGCCTCCCGGTCGATGCGTTGTGCCAGCTGTCGCAGGACGGTGGTGCCGCGCAGCAGGGTGCCGCGCCGGATGGAGGAGCGGCTGTCCGCGTCGAGGCGGTGCCACATCGCCGGGTTGCGGACCAGGACGGGGGGGGGGGGGGGGGAGCCGCCCGGCGCGGCGGGGCGCGGGCGCGGGGCCCCCGGGACCCCCCCCCGCC
>NZ_JBHYVA010000663.1:0-1183 GCF_042750055.1 Streptomyces sp. NPDC059456 | reverse complement strand
GGGGGGGGGGGGGGGGGGGGGGGGGGGGCCGTGGGGGGGGGGGGTGGCGCCGCGGCGGGGGCGCGCCGCGCCCCCCCCCCCCCCCCTCCTCCGTGTCCCGGAGGATCACCCGCTGGTCCACCCCGTCCGACCAGCGGACCGAGACGAGCGAGTCGGTACGGACCGTGTGCGTCGTCAGCAGCCCGCGCGCGCTCAGCAGACCGGGGCGTACGCACACCCGGTGCGGCAGCAAGACGACGAAGAGGAGGCCGGCCAGGCCGGTCCAGAGGACGCCGCGCATCACGTCGAGCCTTCCGGAACCGGCGTCCACGGTGCACAGGGCCGTGAACAGGAGGAGGGCGACAGCGACCGCCGCGCGCCTCTCGCCGGCCCAGTGGACGTCGTGCGCGCAGGGTCCGGGACGTACCGCTTCGGTGTCGTGTGCGCTGTGTCCGCCGGTCGAGGCCTGAGTGGATCGTCGTCCCATGAGAGCGACGTTAGGGCTGGTAGAGGCCTTGGAGCCGGACCCTGACGCACCGCTGATGTGATGGCTACGTCATCTTGGCGGTCCGCGCGGTGTGCGTCGACGTCGGGCAGCGGTTTCCGCACCCCCTCGGGGCGGCGGCGTGGCGCACGGCGCTGCGGGGGCGAGGAAGAACGCTCCGGTGAGTCCCCGGGCCAGGGCGAGGCCGAGGTCACGAGCCCTGAAGGCCTCCTGATGCCCGTCCGTCAGGGCAGCGTCAAAGATCGACTTCCATGCGGAAGGAACCCGTCAAGGGGTACCGCCAGGGCCGTCGGCCAGGCGCAGACTGGTGTGGCGACGGAGCCGGACGACGGACCGGCGGCACGCGGCCGAAGGGCGGTGACCTGAACACCGCCCGAGGAAGCGCATGGTCCCACCGTGGGGGTACGGGCCCGTGCGACCGCGTGTCGGTCACCCGTCGCACAACACCTGAGCCGTCCGGCTCTCCGGTTGCGGATACCGGGGCCGGACGGCTCGCGTGTTTCTCTCGCCATCCCGCGCTCACGGCGCCACGGTGCCGCGCCCGCGGCGATCGTCGGGCCGCGGTCCGGTTGGCGGTCGCCCCGTCGTCAGGTGACCGCGGACGTCGGGAGCTCCGGCGATACCGGAGGGGCGTCACCCGTTGTGGGGAGGGTGATGACCATGGTGAGGCCGCCGCCGGGGGTGTCCTCGGCGGTGAGG
>NZ_JBHYVA010000662.1:0-4747 GCF_042750055.1 Streptomyces sp. NPDC059456 | reverse complement strand
GGGGGGGGGGGGCCCCGCCCCCCCCGCGCCCCCCGCCGGGGGCCGCCGCCCCCAGCGCGCCCGCCCCGGTGACCCCGGCCGCCCCCGGCCCGCGTCCCGGCCCGAAGGCCCCGGCCGCCCCGAAGCCCGCTCCGGCGGCTCCCGTGGCGACCGAGTTCTCCGCGCCCCCGGCGGCCCCCGCCGCCCCGGCGCGCACCGAGCGTCCCGCCGGTCCCGGCGCGACCCCCGGCCCGCGTCCGGCGCAGCAGCGTCCCGCCCAGGGCGGCCAGACCGGCGCCCGTCCCGGCGCGCCGCGCCCGGCCGGCACCGCGCCCGGTCAGGGACAGCGTCCCGCCGGCGCCGGTTCCCAGGCCCCGCGTCCGCAGGGCGCCCGTCCGGCCGGTCCCCGTCCGGGCAACAACCCGTTCACCTCTGGTGGCTCCACCGGCATGGCGCGCCCGCAGGCGCCCCGTCCGGCCGGCGCGCCCCGTCCCGGTGCCCCCGGCGCCGGCGGCGGCCAGGGTGCTCCGCGCCCGCAGGGCGGTCCCGGTGGCGCTCCGCGTCCCCAGGGCCCCGGCGGCGCCCGTCCGACCGCGGGCGGCATGCCCCGTCCGCAGGGCGGCGCCCCGCGTCCCGGTGGTGCTCCCGGCGGTAACCGTCCGAACCCGGGCATGATGCCGCAGCGTCCCGCTGCCGGTGGTCCCGGTCCCCGTCCCGGCGGCGGCCCCGGTGGCCGTGGTCCCGGTGCCGGTGGCCCGCGTCCCGGTGGCGCCGGTCGTCCCGGCGGCGGCGGCTTCGCCGGCCGTCCGGCCGGTCCGGGCTCGCGTCCCGCGGGCGGCGGCGGCTTCGGTGGCCCGCGTCCGGGTGGCGGCGGCTTCGGCGGCGGCCCGGCCGGTGCCGGTGGCGGCGGTCGTCCCGGCTTCGGTGGCCGTCCCGGCGGTCCCGGTGCCCGTGGTGGCACGCAGGGTGCCTTCGGCCGTCCCGGCGGGCCCGCCCGTCGCGGTCGCAAGTCGAAGCGTCAGAGGCGCCAGGAGTACGAGGCCATGCAGGCCCCGTCGGTCGGCGGCGTGATGCTGCCCCGCGGCAACGGCGAGACCGTTCGCCTGTCGCGCGGTGCGTCCCTCACCGACTTCGCCGAGAAGATCAACGCCAACCCGGCGTCGCTGGTCGCGGTGATGATGAACCTCGGCGAGATGGTCACTGCCACGCAGTCCGTCTCCGACGAGACCCTCCAGCTCCTCGCGGGCGAGATGAACTACGAAGTTCAGATCGTCAGCCCGGAGGAGGAGGACCGCGAGCTCCTCGAGACCTTCGACATCGAGTTCGGCGAGGACGAGGGCGGCGAGGAATACCTCATGCCGCGTCCCCCGGTCGTCACCGTCATGGGTCACGTCGACCACGGTAAGACCCGACTGCTCGACGCCATCCGCAAGACGAACGTCGTCGCGGGCGAGGCCGGCGGCATCACCCAGCACATCGGTGCCTACCAGGTGGGCACCAACGTCAACGGTGAAGACCGCAAGATCACCTTCATCGACACCCCGGGTCACGAGGCGTTCACCGCCATGCGTGCCCGTGGTGCCAAGTCGACCGACATCGCGATCCTCGTGGTCGCGGCCAACGACGGCGTCATGCCGCAGACGATCGAGGCGCTCAACCACGCCAAGGCCGCCGGCGTCCCGATCGTCGTCGCGGTCAACAAGATCGACGTCGAGGGTGCCGACCCGGTCAAGGTGCGCGGTCAGCTCACCGAGTTCGGTCTGGTCGCCGAGGAGTACGGCGGCGACACGATGTTCGTCGACATCTCCGCCAAGCAGGGTCTGCACATCGACTCCCTGCTGGAGGCCGTCGTCCTCACCGCCGACGCCTCGCTCGACCTGCGCGCCAACCCGGAGCAGGACGCTCAGGGTATTGCGATCGAGTCCCACCTCGACCGCGGCCGCGGTGCCGTCGCCACCGTCCTCGTCCAGCGCGGTACCCTCCGCGTCGGCGACACGATGGTCGTGGGCGACGCCTACGGCCGCGTGCGCGCCATGCTCGACGACAAGGGCAACAACGTCGAGGAAGCGGGTCCGTCGACCCCCGTCCTGGTCCTGGGTCTCACCAACGTCCCCGGCGCCGGCGACAACTTCCTCGTCGTCGACGAGGACCGCACCGCCCGTCAGATCGCCGAGACGCGTGCTGCGCGTGAGCGCAACGCCAACTTCGCCAAGCGCGTCCGCCGGGTGTCCCTGGAAGACCTCGACTCGGTCCTCAAGGCCGGTCTGGTCCAGGAACTCAACCTCATCATCAAGGGCGACGCGTCCGGTGCGGTCGAGGCCCTCGAGTCCTCGCTGCTCCAGCTCGACGTCGGCGAAGAGGTCGACATCCGCGTCCTGCACCGCGGTGTGGGTGCGGTCACCGAGTCCGACATCGCCCTGGCGATGGGCTCCGACGCCATCGTCATCGGTTACAACGTCCGTGCGGCCGGCCGTGCCGCGCAGATGGCGGACCGCGAGGGTGTCGACGTCCGCTACTACTCGGTGATCTACCAGGCCATCGAGGAGATCGAGGCGGCCCTCAAGGGTCTGCTCAAGCCGGAGTACGAAGAGGTCGAGCTCGGTACGGCGGAGGTCCGCGAGATCTTCCGCTCGTCCAAGCTGGGCAACATCGCGGGTGTCCTCATCCGCTCCGGCGAGGTCAAGCGCAACACCAAGGCGCGGCTCCTGCGCGATGGCAAGGTCATCGCCGAGAACCTCACCATCTCCGGTCTGCGCCGCTTCAAGGACGACGTCACCGAGATCCGCGAGGGCTTCGAGGGTGGTATCAACCTCGGTTCCTTCAACGACATCAAGATCGACGACGTCATCGCGACGTACGAGATGCGCGAGAAGCCGCGCGCGTAAGCGCAAGGCGGTTCGTACCGTGTCGTAACCCCGGGGCCGGTCGGCGGAATATCCGTCGATCGGCCCCGGCCGTTGCGTGTACGGTTCTGGTGACCCTGCCGCGCGACGGCCGGCAGGCCACCGAACCCGCACCGGCGGGATATCCGGAACTGAATGTACGTGGGGACTCTGTCCTTCGACCTGCTCCTCGGCGACGTCCACTCGCTGAAGGAGAAACGCTCCGTCGTCCGGCCCATCGTCGCCGAGCTCCAACGCAAGTTCTCCGTGAGCGCGGCCGAGGTGGGCGACCAGGATCTGCACCGCAGGGCCCGTATCGGGGTCGCTCTGGTCAGTGGGGACACGGGGTTCCTCTCGGACGTACTGGACCGCTGCGAGCGGCTGGTCGCGGCGCGTCCGGAAGTGGAGCTGCTGTCGGTGAGACGGCGGCTGCACGGTGATGAAGACTGACTGCAAGACAAAGAAGGAGACGGACCAGTGGCCGACAATGCGCGGGCGAAGAAGCTGGCGGACCTCATCCGGGAGGTGGTGGCCGAGAAGCTGCAGCGTGGTGTCAAGGACCCCCGCCTCGGTACGCACGTGACCATCACGGACACCCGGGTCACCGGCGACCTGCGGGAGGCCACGGTCTTCTACACGGTCTACGGTGACGACGAGGACCGCGCCAGCGCGGCGGCGGGCCTCGAAAGCGCCAAGGGCGTACTGCGCTCCGCGGTCGGCCGGGCGGCGGGAACCAAGTTCACGCCCACCCTGACCTTCGTCGCGGACGCGCTCCCGGAGAACGCCAAGACCATCGAGGACCTCCTCGACAAGGCGCGCGCCTCCGACGCCCAGGTGCGCGAGGTGTCCTCCGGCGCCCAGTACGCCGGCGACGCCGACCCGTACAAGAAGCCGGGCGACGAGGACGACGAGGACGCAGCCGCGGAATGAGCAACAACGCAGGGAAGACTCCGGACGGCCTTGTCATCGTCGACAAGCCGTCCGGCTTCACTTCGCACGACGTGGTCGCCAAGATGCGCGGGATCGCCAAGACCCGGCGCGTCGGCCACGCCGGCACCCTCGACCCGATGGCGACGGGCGTCCTCGTCCTGGGCGTCGAGAAGGCCACCAAGCTGCTCGGCCACCTCGCGCTCACCGAGAAGGAATACCTCGGCACGATCCGCCTCGGCCAGAACACCCTGACGGACGACGCGGAGGGTGAGATCACCTCCTCGACGGACGCCTCGGCGGTGACCCGCGAGGCCGTGGACAAGGGCATCGCCAAGCTGTCCGGCGAGATCATGCAGGTCCCCTCGAAGGTCAGCGCCATCAAGATCAAGGGCGTGCGCTCCTACAAGCGCGCCCGCGACGGCGAGGACTTCGAGATCCCGGCCCGGCCGGTGACCGTCTCGTCGTTCCAGGTGTACGACATGCGGGACGCGGAGGCCGAGGACGGCACCAAGGTCGTCGACCTCGTCGTCTCCGTCGTCTGCTCCAGCGGTACGTACATCCGCGCCCTGGCCCGTGACCTGGGCGCCGACCTCGGCGTCGGCGGGCACCTCACCGCGCTGCGGCGCACCCGGGTGGGCCCGTACAAGATCGACCGGGCGCGGACCCTGGACCAGCTCCAGGAGGAGCTGACCGTCATGCCGATCGGCGAGGCGGCGGCCGCGGCCTTCCCGCGCTGGGACCTCGACGCCCGGCGGGCCTCGCTGCTCGCCAACGGCGTGCGGATCGAGATGCCGGACGCGTACCCGGCGGGCAAGCCGGTGGCGGTCTTCGGGCCGGACGGACAGCTGCTCGGGCTCGTGGAGAGCAAGAACGGCAAGGCGAAGTCGCTCGCCGTCTTCGCCTGATCCGCGGGACGCTCCGCACAGTGACGTGGAGCGGTGAGCGCACATCACCTG
>NZ_JBHYVA010000661.1:0-4751 GCF_042750055.1 Streptomyces sp. NPDC059456 | reverse complement strand
GGGGGGCGGGTGCCCGTGGTGGGGGTTCGCGGGGCGGCCCCGCGACTCGATGGACCCCGTGCGCATCCGCTCGGTCACCACGGCCGCCTGCACCAGGTCCCCGCGGTACTTGGGGAACACCACTCCCGTCGAGACCGCACCCACCTGGTGCCCGGCCCGGCCCACCCGCTGGAGCCCCGACGCCACCGACGGCGGCGACTCCACCTGCACCACCAGGTCCACGGCGCCCATGTCGATGCCCAGTTCCAGACTGGAGGTGGCGACCACGGCCGGCAGCCGGCCCGCCTTCAGGTCCTCCTCCACCAGCGCCCGCTGCTCCTTGGAGACCGAGCCGTGGTGCGCCCGCGCCAGCAGCGGCGGCGCGCCGTGGGCCGCACCCGACTGGGCCATGATCTCGGCCGGGGGCGAACCCTCGGGCAGCTTCTCGCCCATCGCCCGCTCGTACGCGATCTCGTTCAGCCGGTTGCACAGCCGCTCCGCGAGGCGGCGCGAGTTGGCGAACACGATCGTCGAACGGTGGGCCTGGACCAGATCCGCGATCCGCTCCTCCACATGCGGCCAGATCGACGGCTTGTCCCCGCCCTCCGAGGCCGGCGAGCCTCCCCCCGGCTTCGCCGGGGGGACCCCCACCAACTCGCCCATGTCCTGGACCGGGACGACCACCGACAGGTCGAACTCCTTCGCCGAGGGCGGCTGGACGATCTCCACCTTGCCGCGCGGCGCGAGGTACCGGGCCACCTCGTCCACCGGCCGGACCGTCGCCGACAGGCCGATCCGGCGCGCCGGGCGGGGCAGCAGCTCGTCCAGCCGCTCCAGGGACAGGGCCAGGTGCGCGCCGCGCTTGGTCCCCGCCACCGCGTGCACCTCGTCCAGGATCACGGTCTCGATCCCGGCGAGCGCCTCGCGCGTCGCCGACGTCAGCATCAGGAACAGCGACTCGGGCGTGGTGATCAGGATGTCCGGCGGCCGGGTGGCCAGCGCCCGCCGCTCCGCCGGCGGGGTGTCCCCGGAGCGGATCCCCACCCGGATCTCCGGCTCCGGCAGGCCGAGGCGCACCGACTCCTGCCGGATCCCGGTCAGCGGGCTGCGCAGGTTGCGCTCCACGTCGACCGCGAGGGCCTTCAGCGGCGACACGTACAACACCCGGCAGCGCTTCTTCGGCTCGGCGGGCGGCGGGACCGACGCGAGCTGGTCGAGGGCGGCGAGGAACGCGGCCAGCGTCTTGCCGGAGCCCGTCGGCGCGACGACGAGCACGTCGGAGCCCTCCCGGATGGCCCGCCAGGCCCCCTCCTGCGCGGACGTGGGCCGCACGAAGGCCCCCGTGAACCAGGAGCGGGTCGCGGGGGAGAACGATTCGAGCGCAGAGCCGGCCATGCCCCCATCCTGCACCCGGGCACCGACAACGGCCCGGACCTGCGCAAACACCCGGCCGGACGGGGGCGCAGAATGGGGGCATGGGGCAAGAGAGGGAGTGGGCGCGGCACTGGCGGTACGCGGAACTGCCCGGCCTGGACCTGCTGCGCGCCCACTACGTGCGCCACACCTTCCCGCGCCACGCCCACGACGGGTACGTCATCGCGGCCGTCACCGGCGGCATCGAGGAGGTCGGCCTGCCCGGCGGCACCGTGCGCGCCGGACCCGGCAGCGTGGTCCTGATCAACCCCGAGGTGCCGCACACCGCGCGCGCCGGGGTCCCCGAGGGCTGGGCGTACGCCACCCTGTACCCCTCGCGGGAACTGATCGCCGAGGTGGCCGCGGACATCGGCCGGCTGCGCGGCACCCCCGGGTTCACCGCCGACTCCGTCACCGACCCGCAGACCTCGCACACCATCACCGAGGTGCACCGGGCCGCCGAGGAGGGCAACGCCCTGGCCGCCGACACGCTGCTGCGCGGCGCCGTGGCGCGGATGCTGACCCGGCACGCCGGACCGCTGCCCGCCCGTACGGTCCGCAGCGCCGGCGCCGCCGACGCCGCGCAGGCCCGGGCCGTGCTGCTGGAGCGGATGGCCGAGCCGCCGTCGCTGGAACAGCTGGCCGCGGAACTGGGGACCAGCCCCTTCGCCCTGCTGCGCTCCTTCCGGGAGCGGTACGGGATGCCGCCGCACACCTGGCTGACCGACGCCCGGGTCCGGCGGGCCCGCCGGCTGCTCGACGCGGGCACCCCGCCGGCCGAGGCGGCCCTCGCCGTCGGCTTCACCGACCAGCCGCACCTGAACCGGCACTTCACCCGCATCGTGGGCGTCCCGCCGGGCGCGTACCGCCGCGAGCGCGCCGGACGCTAGGGCCTGCGGGAGCCGCCCTCTGCGCGCTCCGGCCGCGCGCGCAAGAACGTACAAGACCCCGGCGGCCCGCCCCGCGTACGGTCACGGCGTGCGAGAACGTCAGATGGTGAGACAGGAGACCCCGGACGGGGCGGCGGAGCGGCCGCGCGGCGCCGTCGTACGCGACGCGCTCGGGGTCGGGGTGGCCGTCGGGCTGTCCGGGTTCGCGTTCGGGGTGACCGCCGCCGGGGCCGGGATCAGCGTGCTCCAGGCCTGCGTCCTGAGCCTGCTCGTGTTCACCGGAGCCTCCCAGTTCGCGCTGGTCGGGGCGCTGGCCGCGGGCGGGAACCCGTTCACCGCGGCCGCCGGCGCCTTCTTCCTCGGCACGCGGAACGCCTTCTACGGGCTGCGGCTGTCCCAGCTGCTGGCCCTGCCCCGGCCGGTGCGGCCGCTGGCCGCCCACTGGGTGATCGACGAGACCACCGCCGTGGCACTGGCCCAGCGGGACCGCAGGTCGGCGCGGCTCGGGTTCACCGTGACCGGGCTGAGCCTGTACGTCCTGTGGAACCTGACCACCCTGCTCGGCGCCCTCGGAGCCGAAGCCCTGGGCGACACCGCCGCATGGGGACTGGACGCCGCCGGACCGGCCGTCTTCCTGGCCCTGCTCGCGCCGATGCTCAAGACCGCCACCGAGCGGGCCGTCGCAGCCCTGGCCGTCGTCCTCGGCCTGGGCCTGCTCCCCGTCCTGCCCGCCGGGCTGCCGGTGCTCGTCGCCGCCCTCGCCGCCCCCGCCGTCCTCTGGCTGAAGGGACGCCGCTCGTGAACGTCTGGATCGCCATCGCGCTCACCGTCGTCGGCTGCTACGCCGTCAAGCTCGCCGGGCTGCTCGTGCCCGCCGGGGCGCTGGAGCGGCCGGCGGTGCGCCGCCTCGCCGCGCTGCTGCCGGTCGCGCTGCTCGCCGCGCTCACCGCCCAGCAGACCTTCGGCACCGCGCACGGCCTCGCGCTCGACGCCCGCGCCGCGGGGCTGGCCGCCGCCGGGCTCGCGCTGCTGCTGCGGGCACCGTTCCTGCTGGTCGTCGGCGCCGCAGTGGTCGTCACCGCGGGAGTGCGGGCCCTGGGCGGGTAGCGTCCGGCTCGGGACCGCCGGCCAGCGGACGCCCGTACGCGCGCAGCGTCAGCAGGGCCTCCAGCGTGGCGATCGGACGCCGCTCCAGCGAGCTGCCCGGCGCCCACGCAAGGCGCCGCACCGGCCAGCCTCCGTCCGGCTGCTGCCCCGCGGCCAGGAAGTCCAGCGAACGCCTCATCTCCTCGTCGGTGAACCAGCCGCGCGCCAGCGACTCCGGCCGGGGCGCCACGTCGTGCGCGAACAGCTGCTCGCCCGGTGCGCAGCCCGGGTACGGCAGGTACTCCCGGCGCCGGCGCGGATCGAGCACGACGAGCCGCTGCTCGCGCACCAGCCGCCCGAGCCGGTCCGCGGCCGCCACCGCCCGCGCCCGGTCGGGGGCGCCGTCGAGGAACGCCACCGCGCTCTGGACCTCGTACGGGTTCGCGTGGCGCATCGTCTCGACCCGCTCCCAGCAGAAGTCCGTGGCCCGGAACAGCCACGCGTGCCAGATCCGGTTGCGGTGCAGCACGCCGACCACCGGGCCGGTGGTGAGCAGCTCGCCCGGCGGATCGTCGTGCACCGGGTGGTACGGGGCCGCGGGGTAGGCGCGCGGCGCCGGGAGGACCACCGGGAGCGCGCCGTCCGCGGTGGAGACCCGGGTCAGGTGGCGGCAGAGCCGCTCGATCCGCTGCCCGGCACAGCGGCCGAGGCCGTCCAGGACCCGCAGGGCGTGCGCGGTGTGCAGCGGCTGGCTGAGCGGACCCCGCAGATCCGGGTCGAGGGCGTGGCCGTAGCCGCCGTCGGCGTTGAGGTAGGACCCGAGGGCGGTGTCCACCGCGTCGGGGTCCCCGCCGAGGAAATGGAACGCGAACCGCCGCTGCTCCAGCACCCGGGCCGTGAGCCAGATGAACCGCTCGGCGCGGGCGAGGGGGGACGGCGGAGCCGGCGGATCGGTCGGGGCCGGCGCGGATGCTTCGTCTCCAGACATGCGTGCACCGTAGGGCGCGGCGGCGCGGGGGCGGAGGGCGAACGGCGCCGGTGCACTCTTGCGGGGCGGGATACTGGGGACATGCGGTTGACGATTTTCTGGGAGCGGATGGCCGAGCACTTCGGCGCGGCGTACGCGGACTCCTTCGCGCGGGACCACGTCATGACGGAGCTCGGCGGACGCACCGTCCACCAGGCGCTGGACGCGGGCTGGGAGGCCAAGGACGTGTGGCGCGCGGTGTGTTCGGCGATGGACGTGCCGGCCTCGCTGCGCTGACGCCGGCGGCCGTTTCCCCGTCCGCGCGACGGGTGGGACAGACTGGTGCGCGTGGCAGCCACCGATGAGACGACCGTGACGACGACGACCGACACCGCCGGGACGACGGGTACGGGCGG
>NZ_JBHYVA010000660.1:0-4754 GCF_042750055.1 Streptomyces sp. NPDC059456 | reverse complement strand
GCCTGGGCCGGCCCGGTCACGGTCCGCGGGGACGGCTCCACCTCGTACACCGGGCCGCAGCCCGGTCAGCTCAAGCCGGAGAAGCTCAAGCCCGGCGAGAAGCCGCCGCAGTTCGTGGTGTTCTCCTGGGACGGCGCCCTGGAGGGCGACGACCACCTCTTCTCGCACTTCCGTGAGGTGGCCAAGGAGAACAACGCCCACATGACCTTCTTCCTCACCGGCATCTACCTGCTGCCGGACGGCAAGAAGATGCTCTACCGGCCGCCGCAGCACCCCCAGGGCTCGGCCGCCATCTCGTACCCGACCGTCCCGCACGTGAAGTCCACCCTGGAGCAGCTGCGCGGCGCCTGGGCCGACGGCGACGAGATCGGTTCGCACTTCAACGGGCACTTCTGCGGGCCCAAGGGCGGAGGGGACTGGAGCCCCGACGAATGGAAGAGCGAGATCGACCAGACGTACGCGTTCGTCAAGAACTGGAAGACCAACACCGGCTTCACCAAGGAAGCGCCCCTGCCCTTCGACCCGGACCGGGAAGTGGTCGGCGGGCGCGCGCCCTGCCTGGAGGGCCAGAAGAACCTCCTGACCGCGATCAAGCCCTACGGCTGGCGCTACGACGCGAGCTCCTCGGGCGACTTCCAGCTGTGGCCGTCCAAGCTGAACGGCATCTGGAACTTCCCCCTCCAGCTCGTGCCGCTCCAGGGCAAGGAGGTGCAGGTCCTCTCCATGGACTTCAACTTCCTCTTCAACCAGTCCGGCGACAGCACCCAGGGCGACCCGGCGAAGTTCGCCGCGTGGCAGGCGCAGGTCCGGGCCTCGTACATGAACGGCTTCAACCGCGTCTACAACGGCAGCCGGGCGCCCATGTTCATCGGCAACCACTTCGAGGACTGGAACGGCGGCATCTACATGAAGGCCGTCGAGGACGTCATGAAGGACGTCTGCACGCGCCAGGAAGTCCGCTGCGTGTCGTTCAAGGAGCTGTCGGACTGGCTCGACGTCCAGGACCCGAAGGTGCTGGCCCAGCTGCGCACGCTCGACCCGGCGCAGGCGCCGGACTGGACCGATCTGATCAAGTAGCCGGCCCGGCCGGCCGGGGGGAAATCCCCGGCCGGTCCGGCCGTCCGGCCTACTTCACGGCCTTGAGGTAGTCGGACCACAGGCGTACGGCCCGGTCGCTGCCCGGCGTGCCCGGGGCGTCGCCCCCCAGCCCCGTCAGCGGCAGCGGCACCAGGTCGGTCAGCGACATCCGGTAGACCACCACCGCGGTGGACTCCTCCTTGGTGCTGCCGATGAACCAGCCCGCCGTATTCGCTGCGGTATTTCCCGTTTTGCCCGTCGCGCCGGGGTGTGCCTTGCCCACCGCCTTCGCCGACCCCTCGGTCATGGTGTCCCTGAGCGCGTCCGTCACCGAGCGTGCGGTCTTGGCCGTCACGGCCCGCGTCGGCTTCGGTCCGTCGAGCGGCACCGTGCCGCCGTTGCGGGTGACCGAGCGCACCGAGTAGGGGTCGGTGTGCATGCCGTCGGCGGCGAAGGTCTGGTAGGCGCCGGCCATCCGGATCGCGCTGGGCGTGGAGTTCTCGCCGAGCGCGAATCCGGGAACCCGCGGCCCGAGGCTCGATTCGAGCAGCCCCGTGCGCTGGGCGAACGACTCCACCCGGTCGAGGCCGACGTCGAGGCCGAGCTGGAGCATCGGGGTGTTGACGGAGTTCGCCACGGCCTGCCGCAAGGTCACCTGCCCCCAGTTGCGGCCGCCGTCGTTGCGCCCCTTCACCACCTTGCCGCTGCGGTCCCAGTACGGGCCCTCGGGCGTCTGCACGGTCACCTGGTCGTTGCCGTCGTAGGGGGAGGAGGGGGAGACGGGCGTACGGGCCTTGCCGCGCGTGCGCATCACCCCGTCGTCGAGCGCGGCGGCGTAGACGACCGGCGTGAACGCCGTGCCGACCGGGATCGTGGTCGCGTTCGCCTCGTTGAAGCCCTGCTTCAGGTAGTCGGGGCCCCCGTACACGGCGAGCAGCCGTCCGTCGGGGGCGACGCTCGCCGCCCCGATCTTCGCGTACTTGTCGGTGTCCGGGCGCTTCTCGGCGTCGAAGTCCTTCTGCGCCCCCTGCACCGCGGCCGTCAGTGCGGTCATGCGGGCCCGGTCGAAGGTGGTGTAGATCTGGTAGCCGCCGAGGTCGAAATCGGACTCCTTGAGGTGGCCCGCCTTGATCGCGTACGCCTTGGCCATCTCGACCAGGTAGCCGGTCTGCGCGCCCGGGATGCCGACCAGGGACGCGCTGGAGGGCTCGGGGAACGTCGTGTAGGTGGCGCGCTCGGCGCGCGAGAGCTGGCCGGTCTCGACCATGCGGTCCAGGATCCAGTTCCAGCGCTCGACGGACCGCTCGTGGTTCTCCTTGCCGAGGGTGGGGTCGTAGAGCCCGGCCCCCTTGAGGAGGGAGGCGAGGAAGGCGCCCTCGCTGGCGTTGAGCTGCGAGACGTCCTTGCCGTAGTACGCCTGGGACGCGCGCTGGATGCCGTACGTGCCGCGACCGAACCAGCTGGTGTTCAGGTAGTCCTGGAGGATCTGCTGCTTGCTCTTGCGGTTGTCCAGCTTGACGGCCAGCAGGAGCTCGGTGAACTTCCGGGACAGGGTGCGGTCCTGGTTCAGATAGGCGTTCTTCACGTACTGCTGCGTGATGGTGGACCCGCCCTGGGTCTCACCGCCCGTCACCGCGGCGCGCACGGCCCGCAGGACGCCGGAGGGCGAAACCCCGGGATCCGAGTAGAAACTCGCGTTCTCGGCCGCGAGGACGGCTCCCTGGACCTTGGGGGGCACCTTGTCCAGCGGCATCTCCTGGCGGCTGACCCAGCCCGTCCGGGCCATCGTGGAGCCGTCGGCCCAGTAGTAGATGTTGTCCTGTTGCTTGGCAAATGAGTTGAGGTCGTCGGGTATGTCCGTTACCGCGTACGCGATGCCGACGAAGCCCAGCACGCCCAGGAACGCGTACAGGAAGGCGCCCAGCCACTGGCGCCACGAGGGGATCCACCGGCGCCAGCCGCTGCGGCCGGGTCTGGGGAACTCGGGGCGCATGCGGCGCAGCAGCCTGCGCGCCCCCGCGAGGCCCTTGCGCAGGGCCGGTTCGAGGGCGGGCGCGAGTGCGCCGAGTCGCCCGGCCGATATGCGGGGTCCGCGGCGCGAACCGGGCTTCGCCCGGCGGCCCGACGGGGCCTTGCCACCCCCCAGCGCGGCGGCCAGCCGGCCCCGCGATCGCCGTCCAGCGGCCGTATCCTGCCGTCCCACTCCGGAATGCCCCCTTGCTGTGCTTCCCGCACACCCTAGATGCATTTGCTGTGAGAGCCGTGTGAGGGCGGCGGTATTCTGCCGCGGGGGCGGCGGCGGGCTCCGGTGATCAAGCGGAGGCGGGCGGCCGGGTCCACGGGGCGACTCCGGCGGGGTGGCGGGGGTCGAAGCGGAACGCTGCCAAGCTGTCGCGTAGTTGTGCGAAGATTCCGTCCCCCGGTTCGAGTGGACCGGGTGACAAGGGGTAAACAGAGTGATACCTAAGAGGTTCAGGCCCGCCGCCATTGCGGCCCTGACCGTGGTCGTGGCGTCCGGAAGCATGCTCGCGTACTCCGCGACCGCCGTTCCCGGGCCCCGCGAGGCCGATCGCGCCACCGCCGACAACTTCGCCCGCATAGCCAGCGACGTGCTCTCCCAGCGCACGCAGGCACTGGTCGAGGATCGAGCGGGACACCGCAATTCCGGTCAGACCGCGACGAAGGCGCGCTTGTCGGCCAAGCTGAAGAGCGACGAGGACGCCGCGCTGGCGTCGCTGCGGTCCCGCAAGACGCGGCTGGCGGAGCTGGGCGAGGCGTACACGGACGCCAAGACCCGCGTCGTCGTGGACAAGGCCACGGTCACCGGCGGCAAGGCGGTCGTCCAGGTCACCGAGCAGACCACGCTCACGTACAAGAAGCTCCGGGGGGACGAGCCGGACACCACGGACATCGGCACGAAGTACCAGCTGATGCTCACCAGCAAGCCGGGGGGTGCCTGGGAGCTGAACTCGATCACCTCCCAGGACAAGGGTCCCGTCGCGGTCAACGAGCCCGTGGCCGCCCCGGTGAACGTCGTCAAGGACGACGGCAACCAGTACCCGGACGGCACGCCCGCGTCCACGAAGTACCCCGCCACGCCGAAGCCGAAGGCGAAGACCGGCGGCGCGTACGACTACGCCGCCATGGCGAAGTACGCGGAGAAGTACTGGAGCAGCTACAACCCGGCGTACCGCAAGTTCAGCGGAGCCGGTGGCGACTGCACCAACTTCATCAGCCAGGCGCTGAAGGCGGGCGGCTGGAAGGCCGTTCCGGGCTCCACGACGGACTACCGCAACTGGTGGTACGACGGAGCCAAGCAGAGCGACTCCTGGGTCGGCGCGAACGAGTGGGCGTGGTTCACGCTCTCCAACCAGCGGGCCGCCAACCTCGCCAACGTCTACCAGGCGGACGTCGGCGACATCGTGCAGGTGGACTTCAACAAGGACGGGTCCAAGGACCACTCCATGATGGTGACGTACCGCAGCAGTGCGGGAATGCCGTACCTCACCTACCACTCCACCAACACGTACCGGAAGTCGCTCGCGAGCATCATCGCGTCCTACCCGAACGCGACGTACTACGCGTACCGCACCTGACGGTGCCCCCCCGGGGGGGGGGGGGGGGGGGGGGGGGCGCGGGCGCGCCGGGGCGCGCGGGGGGGGGGGAGCGGGGACCCC
>NZ_JBHYVA010000659.1:0-4776 GCF_042750055.1 Streptomyces sp. NPDC059456 | reverse complement strand
TTTCTAACCCTGTCCCCGGGGCCCCGGGGGGCAACACCCCCCGGGCGCCCATCAACATGCCGCCCCCCCCCCCCCCCGGGACCCCGAAGGCCCCCGGAAGCGCTCGCGCGCGTCCGGGGGCCTTTGCCGTGCGCGGGGGGAGGGCTAGGGTCGGCCGCACACGTGACGGTGCGCGCCATGTGAAACGTGCGTTGCGCATACTGCAACGGATGGACGGTGGAGGGGTCGAGGCCATGCCCGATTTGATTCCGGAGCCGCGGTACGCGCGATTCGCCCGGGAGGCCGGCGAGTGCGTCCTTGACGATCCACTGCTCGACGCCGGCCCCGGCACCGGGGGCACCGCCCGCTGGCTGCGCCGCGAGCTCGGCGCGGCCACCGGCTGGGACCTGCCCGCGCCGCCCGCGGGGGAGACCCGCGGCGGGCGCGCGGTGATCCGGCTGGCACTCCGCCCCGAGCGGGCCCGCACCGCCGGTGCGGAGTCGTACGAGCTGCACGTCACGCAGCGGTGGGTGCTGCTCGAAGGCGCCGACCCGGCGGGACTCTTCTACGCTGCGCAGACGCTGCGTCAGCTGCTCGGCCCCGAGGCCCACCGGCGCGGGGGCCCCCCGCCCCCGCGCCCGCCACGGCGGGCGCGGCGGGGGGGGGCGGAGCGGGGGGGGCCGGCCCGGCGGCCCCCGCTCGGGGGGGCGGCCGGGCGACCCGCCGGGTCGCTTCCGCTCTGGGCGGCCGCTCTGGGGCCGGCCGCGATCTGGGCCGTGCTCGTCGCGGGTGCCGTGCTGTGGCGGGCCGCCCGCCGCCTGCGCGGGGCTGTCCTGGCCTTCGGCGGGGTGCTGCTCGCCGGGGCGCAGGCCTCGATCGTGCGGGCGAACCTCCATCACTCCGACTGGCACGACGCGGACCCGGTGACGGTGGGCGCCGTGGTCACCGTGGTGGCCGCGCTGGCGGCCGGCGCGGTGGGGGCGCTGGTGAGCCGTCGGACCGCCGCTCCCGTGACCCCGGGTCAGGGCCCGCGGATGGACGTTCCCGAGGGGGAGCGCCGGGTGTGGCTCTCGCGGACGGCGAACCCGTGGCTGAGCCTGCTCGCCGCCGTCACCGGGGTCGTCGCGCTGGTCGCGCTGCTCGTGGGGGTCGCCGGTCCGGCGGAGCCGATGTGGATGCTGATCCTGCCGTTCGCGGTGGTCTCGCTCGCGGTGCTGGCCTGTTCCTCGGTGCGGGTCCGGGTCGGCGAGCGGGGGCTCGACGTGGCGTTCGGGCCGCTCGGCTGGCCGGTACGGCACTGGGACGCGGCGGACGTCGAGTGGGCGCGGGCCGAGAACCGGACGCCGGCGCAGGTCGGCGGCTGGGGCTACCGGCTCAGCGGCCTGGGCGTGACGGTGATGCTGCGCAGCGGCGCCTGCCTGGTGATCCGGTCCGGGGGCAAGGACTTCGCGGTCAGCGTCGACGACGCGGAGCGGGGCGCCGCCCTGCTGAACTCCCTGGCCGGATCCCGGGCCCGCCGGCCCTGACCGGTCCGGCTTGTCGGAAAGGCCTCCACGGATACGGCCCGATTGGGGGTTTCGCCCAAGCAATCGCCAGGAGATTGTCGAACCCCCGCCGCAGATGCAGGATGGGGCGTGCGCGTACGGACCCCGGAGGAGGCGTCAGGTGGACGACACGGATCACGGCAGCGCCCGGGCCACCCGCGCGTGGCTGCGGGGGATCGAGGTGTTCGCGGGACCGCTTCCGGACTTCGAGCCGGAACGGGCTCCGGCGGATCCCGTCCGCCTGTTCCTGCGCTGGCTGTCCGACGCCGTGGCGGACGGTCTGCGCGATCCGCATGCGATGACCTTGTCCACGGTCGACGAGTCGGGCGACCCGGACGCACGGGTGCTGATCCTCAAGGGGGTGGACGACGGCGGGTGGCGGTTCGCCGGGCACGCCTTCAGCCCCAAGGGGCACCAACTGGCCGTCCACCCGCGGGCCGCGCTCACCTTCTACTGGCCCGAGCACGGCCGGCAGGTGCGGGTGCGCGGGCCGGTCACGCCGGGGACCGCCCGGGACAACGCGCAGGACTTCCTCGGCCGGTCCGTCACCGCCCGCGCCGAATCGCTCATGGCCCGCCAGAGCCAGTACCTGGGGGACGTCTGCGAGCGCGACCAGGCCCTGGGGAAGTCGCTGGCCCTGATCGAGCAGGAGCCCTCGCTCGTCGACTCGGCCTGGACGCTGTACGCGCTCGCTCCGGTCGAGGTGGAGTTCTGGCAGGCGGCGAAGGACCGGGTGCACACGCGGCTGCGCTACGAGCGGGCCGCAGACGGCTGGGAGCGGTTCCGGCTCTGGTCGTAGCGGCCGTACCCGTCGCCGGGGCGCAGCCGGCGGGGTGTCAGCCAGAGGTGCGTCAGCCGGTGGTACGTCGGCCGGTGGCGCGTCAGCCGGTGGTACGTCCGCCGGTGGCGCGTCGGCCGGTGGTACGTCCGGCGGCGTGTCAGCCGGCGGTCAGGAGCAGCGGCGCCGGGCCGCCGTCGGTCCAGTCCGGCGGGATCGCGGCGAGCGCGTCGCCCACCGCGGCGCCCCGCAGGAAGGCCGAGCGGTATCCGTCGACGATCCCGACCCCGGCGCCCTCCCAGGTGACGGGCACCAGCCGGGTCGGTCCGGGGGCCGGCCGCAGCCGCCCCGGGACGGGGACGTGCGGCAGGGGATCGAGGGCGCGGCCGGACAGGCCCGCGATCAGCGGGCCGAGCAGGGTGCGGGCGGCGACCAGGGCGGCGTACGGGTTTCCCGGCAGCCCTACCACCCAGCGGCTCGGGCCGACTCCGGCCGTTCCGGAGCGTTCGGCCGCTCCGGCCCGCCCCTGCGGTCCGGCGAGCCCGGACAGTTCGGCCAGCAGCATGGGATGTCCGGGCCGGCAGGCGACCGTGTCGACGACCATCCGCGCCCCGGCCCCGCCGAGCAGCCGGCGCAGCTGGTCCGTGGCGCCGACCGAGGTGGAACCCGTGACCACGACGACGTCGGCGTCCCCCACCGCGCACAGCGCATCGGCCAGGTATCCGGCCGGCCGGTCCCCGACGTGGCGCACCGGGCCGCACTCGCCGCCGAGTTCGGCGACCAGGGCCGGGACGAGCGGCCCGAGGGCATCGCGCACCCGCCCGCGTACGGGGACGCCCGCCCGGTCCAGTTCGTCGCCGGTCACCAGTACGGCGACCCGGGGGCGTGGCCGCACCGTCAGGGTGTCGTGGCCGCAGGACGCGGCGAGCCCGAGCAGTGCCGGACCGATCCGGGTGCCCGCCGGCGCGAGGAGGGAACCCGCCGGGGCGTCCTCGCCCGTACGCCGGACGTGCCGGCCCGGCGCCGGTGCGGGTCCGGACACCCGGCCGTGCTCATCGGCCTGCGCGGACTCCAGCGGCAGCACGGCACGGGCCCCCTCGGGCACCTCCGCGCCCGTGGAGATCTCCACGCACTCCCCCGCACCGAGTACGCCCCTCCAGGCGGCCCCGGCCCGGACGGCCGCCCTCACCCGCCAGGGACCGGGACCGGCCACGGCGTAGCCGTCCATGGCGGCCGTGTCGAACGACGGGAGCGGATGCAGGGCGGCCAGCGCCTCGGCCAGCGTGAGCCCGGCGGCCTCCCGCAGCTCCACGGCCTCCGCGCCCGCCGGCCGCGCCGCGCCGTGCGCCAGGACCCGGGCCTGCGCCCAGGACACCGGCCGGGCGCGGGGCGGGGTGCGGGGGGCGGAGGCGGTCGGGGCGGCAACGGTCGCGGAGGGCATGGGCCCGACTGTCCGCCGCATGCGTTTCCGCCTTCGACCGACCGCGTTGCACTCGCGCTCCGATCGGCTCACGGCCCCTGCCGGGCCGGCGTGAGGCCGCCCGCCCGCACGGCCGGCACACCTCTGCCGGAACACTCCCCATGTGCACACACGCGGCAAAATTCGGACCACGGCCTTGCAGATGCAATCCAGAGTGGCGTATTTGCCTCTTGGATGATTGACTGGAACCCATCAGGCCACTGCGGCCCGATTCCGTGTCCTGATCCAGTCGCCCTGCCGGGACGACCCTTGGTTGACTGACACGCACACCGGCCCCGTGACGGTCGAGCGGCTCTCGCCGCCATGGGGAGCACCGGCCAAGAGGCCCCTGCATGCCGATCAGCGGTGTTCGGCGCGCAGGGGCCCTGTGCGTTCCGGTGGCGCCCCGGGTGCGCTCCGGTTCCTTTCCCGCCCCCTCTTCTTTCGACTGGCCGTCTCACGGACCGGCATCCATCTGGCATATGCACCCCTGAGCCGGGCATGCTTGCGTGAATGCGGCGCTGAACGGCCACATCGGCTCGAAAGTGAGGACGGAATCATGGCGGTGGTCCTCCTGCGACCGACGGCCGGACCGGATCCGGCCGCCGTGCACCGGGTGCTCTCGGCGGCGGGTCTGGCATCCCGGACGATCGTCCTCGCGAACGGCGGCGGCGCCGCTTCGGCCGTCCCGAGCGGAGCCGACGGCCTGAGCGGGGTCGACGGCCTGATCGTCCTGGGAGGTCCCGGATCCGATCCGGCGCTCGCAGCCGAGGCCCTCGTACGGGAGGCCCTCGCCGCGGAGGTCCCCGTACTGGCCCTGGGTACCGGGGCCCGGCTGCTGGCGCGGGCGGCGGGCGCCCCGCCCACCGACCCCGCCGCCCCCGCCCGCGCCCCCGCCCGCGCCGGCACCAGTCCCGCCGGCACCGCCGCCCGCGGGGCCGCCGCCCGCCGCCCGGCGCGGGGGTTGACCTCCGCCGCGGGCGGCGACCCGGTGTTCGCCGGTGCCGCACGGCCCT
>NZ_JBHYVA010000658.1:0-4777 GCF_042750055.1 Streptomyces sp. NPDC059456 | reverse complement strand
GGCTCCGGCTCGCGCCGGACCGGTGCGTCGGGCCGGGGCGGGGACTGCGGCCACGAGGAGGTGAGCCCGGACCCGGCGCTGCCGCCCGGCGCATCCGGCCACGCGGCCTGAGCGGGAGCAGGGGCGGGAGCGGGCGCGGGGGCGGGGGCGGGGGCGGGGGCCGCAGCCGGGGCGGGGGTCTGGGCGGCCGGGGATCTCGCCGACAGGATGCCCACGGCGTCGGCGGAGCTCCGGGCGGCCGCGGCCTGCGCGGGGAACCGCTCCGCGGTCGCCGCCGTGGCGGCCGGCGTACGGGCGAAGGACACCCCCGGCCCGCGCTCCGCCCGTTCCGGGCGTTCCGCCGCGTCCAGCGGTTCCGGGTGCGGCCCGCGGCCCAGCGAGATCCCTGCCGGACGGGCGGGCGCGTGTCCCGCGTCGGGCTCCGGCTGCGGGGGGTTGCCCCAGGAGACGCGGTGGTCGCGGGGGCCGCCGAAGCCGGACTGGTGCAGGGGATCGGCCTGCCAGGCCGGGGCGGGGGCGGACGGGGGCGCGGGCACGGCGGCCGGTGCGACGGGCTCGGGGCGTGCTCCGGGCCGGGGTTCGGACCGGGGTTCGGGCCGGGATTCGGGCCGGGATTCGGGCCGGGGTTCGGGTTCGGGCAGCGCCTCCGTCACACCGGTCTCGTCCAGGAACACCGGGCCGGTCTCGTCGGTCCGGGCGGCGGGGCGGCTCGTACCCGGCACCCAGTTGAGGCCGTTCCAGTACCGGACGAACCCGGGGATGGACGGATCGGGGTAGTAGCCCTCGCGGGCCGCGTGCTCGCCGTCACCAGGGGAGGCCGTCAATGTCCCCAACTCCGATCGTGGCTTGAGGCTTGTGCAAGGGGAGGACCATAGCCAAGAACCGTGCCCCGACAGGTCCGGTAACGGGAGAATCCAAGCCTTTGAGCGAACCTCGCACCGTGCGGCCATTTTCGGCCATCCGACAGGATCCGGCCAATCCGCGGTTCGGTGCACGAAGTCGCGTCATACCCGGGCACATCGGCGCTCTCTCCGGACGTGGGGCGCGATCCCGGCCCCACGACACGAACCGGAGAACCGAAGTGAGGCCGCCATGCACCACCCCGTCGTCGAACGCGAGCTGGAACTCAAGCTGGTCCTGTCCCCCGAGCGCAGCATCGCCGTCCCGGCCCGGCTGGTCTACCTGACGGAGGACCCGTACGCCGTGCACATCACCTTCCACGCGGACTCCAGCACCCCGGTGAACTGGACCTTCGCCCGCGAGCTGCTGGTCGAGGGGGTGTTCCGCCCGTGCGGCCACGGAGACGTCCGGATCTGGCCCACCAAGGTCGACAACAAGGCCGTCCTCTGCATGGCGCTCACCTCGCCCGACGGCGACGCCCTGCTGGAGGCCCCGGCCGCCGCGGTGTCGGCGTGGCTGGAGCGCACGCTGCGCCTGGTGCCGCCCGGCAGCGAGGCCGAGCGGCTGGGCCTGGACGACGCGCTGGCGGAGCTGCTCGCGCCGACCCCGGCCGACGACCTGTGGATGCGGGATCCGTGGCCGTCGGACGAGTCGGCGGAGGGCGACCTGTGATGCGGGGCCGTCTGCGCCTGGTGCACTCCGTACGCGTCATACCCGGCCTGCCCGGCGCACCCGGTACACCCGGCGTGCGGCCGGACGGGTGGCCGGACGAGTGGTCAGAAGAGCTTGCCGGGGTTGAGCAGGCCGAGCGGGTCGAAGGCCTGCTTGACCGCCTGCTGCATCTCCATTCCCACCGGGCCGAGTTCGCGGGCGAGCCACTCCTTCTTGAGGACCCCGACCCCGTGTTCGCCGGTGATGGTCCCGCCGAGGGACAGCCCCAGCGCCATGATCGCGTCGAAGGACTCGCGGGCCCGGCGCGTCTCGTCCTCGTCCGCCGGGTCGAAGCAGACCACGGGGTGGGTGTTGCCGTCCCCGGCGTGGGCGCAGACCCCGATGAGCAGGTCGTGCGTCCGGGCGATGGCGGCCGTCCCGTCCAGCATCTGCGCGAGCCGCGAGCGCGGTACGCAGACGTCGTCGATCATCGTCGCCGGGCGCAGGGCGTCCAGGGCGGTCAGCGACATCCGGCGGGCCTGGAGCAGCAGTTCGGACTCCGCCTCGTCCTCGGCGGGCACGACGGCGGTGGCCCCGGCGGCGGTGCACAGGTCGCCGACGGCGGCGAGGTCCCCGGGCGCGTGCGGGGTGTCGAAGGCGGCGAGGAGGAGGGCCTCGGTGGAGTCGGGGAGGCCCTCCCCCAAGCTCTCGGCTTCGCTCGAGCCGGGGGGACCCCCACGCCCGAGGGCGTTGACGGCGCGGACGGTCGTACGGTCCATCAGTTCCAGCAGCGAGGGGGTCAGTCCGGCCTCCATGACGGCGCAGACGGCCGCACAGGCGGCCGCGGCCGAGGGGAACTCGGCGGCCAGCGCGAGCTGCCGGGGCGGCGCGGGGCGCAGGGCGAGGACGGCCTGGACGACGACGCCGAGGGTGCCTTCGGAGCCGACGAAGAGCCGGGTGAGGTCGTACCCGGCGACGCCCTTGGCGGTGCGCCGGCCGGTGCGCAGGAGCCGCCCGTCGGCGAGGACCACGTCGAGGCCGAGCACGTACTCGGCGGTGACCCCGTACTTGACGCAGCACAGGCCGCCGGAGGCGGTGCCGATGTTGCCGCCGATCGTGCACTGCTCCCAGCTGGAGGGGTCGGGCGGGTAGTACAGGCCGCGCTCGGCGACGGCCCGTGAGAGCACCGCGTTCACGACCCCGGGTTCGACGACGGCGGTGCGGTCGACGGTGTTGATCTCCAGGATCCGGTCCATCTTGACGAGGGAGAGCAGGATGCAGCCGTCGGAGGCGTTGGCGGCGCCCGACAGACCGGTGCGGGCGCCCTGCGGGACCACGGGGACCCGCAGGGCGGTGGCGGTGCGCAGGACGTGCTGCACCTGTTCGACGGTGCGGGGCAGGGCCACGACCGCCGGGGTGCCGGCGGCGCAGAAGTTCGCCATGTCGTTGGCGTAGGAGGCGGTGACCCCGGGGTCGGTGAGGAGGGCCTCCGCGGGGAGCCCCTGGAGGAGGCTCGTGCGCAGACGTACGGAGAGATCGTCGTCCATGACATCCATGGGCCCAGCGTGGCATTCGGGGCCATCGGTGTGAACACGGCCGCGACGGGCTTCGGACACCTCGGCGAACTCTTCATATTGACGCACAGTGACCCCATGGACCGTATCGACCGTATCGAAGAGGAAGCGCAGCGGCCCGCGCCACCCGTGACCTTCACCGGCCGCAAGACGCTCGTGGCGGCCGGGATCGCGGTCGTACTGATCGCCGGGGCGCTGCTGATCCGGCCGGCCCGCCAGGGTGACGACGCCCGCCCGCCGGGGCCCACCGAGCGGGCCGCGTCGGCGGTCGGCATGGGCGCGCCGGCCGCGGCGGTGGACCTGACGGCGCTGGTCGCGGACCGGGAGAAGTGGGTCGCGGGCCACGCGAAGGACGACGCGTCCTGGGCGGTGCTCGGCGCGGCCTATCTGGAGCAGGCGCGCCGGACGGCGGAGCCCGCCTGGTACCCGAAGGCCGAGCAGGCGCTGAAGCGGTCGCTGGAGATCCGCCCGGCCGAGAAGGGCAACTTCGACGCCATGACGGGCATGGGCACGCTCGCCAACGCCCGGGGCGATTTCGGTACGGGGAAGAAGTGGGGCGAGCTCGTACGGGCGCAGGCGCCGAAGCGGTGGAGTTCGTACCCGGTGCTGGTCGACGCGTACACGGGCCTGGGCGACTACAAGGGCGCCGAGCGGTCGATGGAGCAGCTGCTGGACCTGCGGCCGGGACTGGCGGCGTTCGTCCGGGCCTCGCAGGTCTACCGGGACCGCGGCTGGCGCGAGGACGCCACGATGGCGATGGAGCATGCGGGGGGTGCGGCGAAGTCCCCGGCGGAGAAGGCGTACGTGCTGTTCCGGCTCGGGGAGCTGTCCTGGGAGCGGGGGGACGCGGCGGAGGCGCTGCGCCAGTACGAGGGCGCGCTGCGGGCGGACCCGGCGCAGGCGCAGGCGCTGGGCGGCCGGGCCCGGGCGCTGGCCGGGCTGGGCCGGGGCGGAGAGGCGGTCCGGGACTACCGGATGGCGCTGGGCCGGGCGCAGGTGCCGGGGCTGGCGCTGGAGCTGGGCGAGCTGCTGGACGCGCTGGGCCGCGGCGACGAGGCGAAGGCCCCGTACGACATGCTGCGCGCGGCGGCTGCGCGGGGCGCGGCGGACGGGGTGAACGAGACGGTGGTCCTCGGCCTGTTCGAGGCGGACCACGGGGATCCGGCGACGGCCGTGCGGCGGCTGACTCAGGAGTGGTCGCGGCACAAGAACATGCAGGTGGCGGATGCGCTGGCGTGGGCGCTGCACAAGTCGGGCGATGACGCGGGGGCGCTGGAGTACGCGAAGAAGTCGACGGACCGGGGGGTGCGCAGCGCGGAGTTCGCGTTCCACCGGGGGATGATCGAGCGGAGCCTGGGCGACGACGCCGGAGCGCGCCGCTACCTGCAGGAGGCGCTGCGGACGAACCCGCGGTTCTCCCCCGTGCGGGTTGCGCAGGCGAAGGAGGCCCTGGAGTCGATCGGCCAGCCTCCGGCGGGCGGCCCGGAGAACATGCAGCCGCGCACCCCGTGGGTGGCGCCGGAGCTCCCGAAGGCGGCGAAACCGAAGCCGGCCGCGGCGAAACCGAAGCCGCCCGCTCCCGCCCCCGCCCCGAAGCCCAGGCCGTCCGGGCAGCCGGGCCCGCCGGCCAGGACCTGAGCCGCGTCCGGCCC
>NZ_JBHYVA010000657.1:0-4783 GCF_042750055.1 Streptomyces sp. NPDC059456 | reverse complement strand
CCCCTGCCCGCCGGGGCGGGAGCGGCGGCCGTCGTGTACGCCGACCCGGCCTCGGTCGGCACGCGCCGGGCCGGAGGTCCCGTGTGTCGCGCCTCCCCGGCTGGGCATGCGCGGGGAAGTCCATGCCGCCTACATCCGCCGAGGAGACATGAACCACGCTCTTCGCTTGCTGACCGTCCTGGGAGGCTCGTTCCTCCTCACCGCCGCGGCCGGATGGGCCGCCGACCTCCTGTTGCGCCGGGCCGACGCACGCCATCCCGAAACCCCCCTGTGGAACTCCCTGCGCCGCTGCCGCCCGGCCCTGCAGATCGTGCTGTTCGCCGCCCTCCTCAGGGGAGCCCACCGGCAGACCGGGTGGCAGCCGCTCCAGGAGCACGAGGCCGCCGTCGGCCGGGCGCTCTCGCTCGCGCTGATCGGAGCCGGCGCCTGGCTGATCGTGGGGGTGGCCTCGGCCGCCGTCGAGTCCGGTTACGCCCGGTATGCGGCCGGCACCCGTGACCCGGCCAGGCTCCGCAGGGTCCGCACGCAGATCACCCTGATCACGCGGGTGGTGACCGTCGTCGTGGCCGTCGTCGCGGCCGCCGCGATGCTCCTCACCTTCCCGAGCTTCCGCGCGCTCGGCACGTCCGTGCTCGCCTCCGCCGGCATCATCGGGATCGTGGCCGGCGTCGCGGCCCAGTCCACCCTGGGAAACCTCTTCGCCGGGTTCCAGATCGCCTTCGGCGACATGGTGCGCATCGGCGACACCGTCGTGGTCGCCGGCGAGTGGGGCGTGGTGGAGGACATCACCCTCACCTTCCTCGCCGTGCGCACCTGGGACGAACGCCGCATCACCATGCCCGTCTCGTACTTCACCACCCGGCCCTTCGAGAACTGGTCCCGCGGCGGAGTCCAGATGACGGGCACCGTCTTCCTCCACTGCGACCACAGCGCGCCCGTCGACCTGATGCGGGACAAGCTCCGGGAGATCCTGCACAACTGCCCGGAGTGGGACGGCCGCGGCTGGGACCTGGCCGTCACGGAGACCACGCCCTCCACCATCGTGGTCCGGGCCATCGTCACGGCCAAGGACGCCGACGACCTGTGGACCGTGCGCTGCGCCGTACGGGAACAACTGGTCGCCTGGCTCGCGCAGAAGCACACGGACGCCCTGCCCCGCGTGGTCCTCGCGCCGTCGCGGGAGACCGGGGCCGGGCACGCCGGCGCCGGCTGGGACGCGACCCCGCACACGCCGGGCTCCCGGCGCACGCCGGGCCCCTGATCCTGCCCGGCGCGTGCACGCACCGTGTAGGGGCACGGACCCAGGGCACACGGCCCGCATGACCGTATCGAAGACGACCGTACTCGTCCTGGACAGCGCCGATCCCGAACTGCTGGCCCGGTTCTACGCCGAACTGCTCGGCGCCACGGCCGGCCCCGCCGCGGACGACGGGGAGCTCCTCCTCGTCACCGGCCCCGCGGGCGCGGTGCTCGGCGTGCGCCGCGACCCGGACCACGTCCCGCCGAGCTGGCCGCTGCCGCAGGACTCCCAACAGGCCCATCTGCGCATCCTCGTGGCGGCGCACTCCCTCGACGAGGCCGAGCGCGAGGCCGTGGCCCTGGGAGCCCGCCCGGTGGCCGCCGAGGACGGCGGCCTGCGGCAGGACGGCCGGACCACCGTGCGCCGCTACGCCGACCCCGCGGGCCACGGGTTCGTCATCGCCGCGGTCCAGGACGGCCCCGCCACCGCCGGACCGGCAGGGTGAAAGGACGTGCGGCCCGCCGGAGCGGGCCGCACCGCGCTGCCCTGCGCGGCGGGCCCCGAGGACCGGGGGGCCGCCGCGGCGGCCCGAATCCGGGTGCCGCCGCGGCGGGCGCGGGGTCTCTAACGGTGGCGCGTCAGGGTGCGGACGAGGACCAGGAGGGCGAACGCGATGACGAGCAGGTGGACCCAGGCAGGGCCGGGCGCGGGGGTCAGGGCCGGCGCGGTGAGCGCATTCGATGTCATGCCGTGCGCCTGCCCCCGTCTCCCGGAACGACCCCCCGTCTCCCGGAACGACCCCCCGTCTCCCGGAACGACGCTCCCCGACGGGAACACGGCCCCGGAGCCGGCCGGGTCAGCGGCCGGTCGGCCGGCCCGACGTCAGCCGCGACGACTCGATCTCGGCCCAGACGGCCTTGCCGTGCTCATGGGTGTGGGTGCCCCAGCGATCGGATAGCCGCTCCACGATGTAGAGGCCGTGTCCGCCCGGGAGGCCGCGCTGCGGGGCCGGGTGGCGGCGCGGCGGCACCGTCGAGCCGTCGAAGACCTCGACCCGCAGGACCTCACCGGCCGAGACCACGAGCTCGATGCAACCCCCCGCGTGCAGTGACGCGTTGGTCAGCAGCTCGGAGACCAGGAGCAGGGCGTCCTCGGAGGTCTCGGTCCCGTCCCAGCCCCAGTCCAGCAAGGCCTGGCGGGTGAAGTCGCGGCCCTTGGCCACGTGGCCGCGGACGCCGGACAAGGCGAGACGACGGCGCTGCACCACGGCGGAGGGTCCGGCACGCAGCGGATCGCCGGTTCCCGGTCCGATGGTTTCCACTGTGGTACCTCACCCCCACCGTTGACGCTGGTCTCTCTGCTCGCCGGGACCCCTGTGGTCCCGCCCGCCCCGTGGCCCGGGACATCCGAGCATGCCCGTGACAGTTTAGGGGACCCGCCGGTCTCAAGAGCATGCCATGTGCATCCTCAAGGTGAGACCGCTGCCCGAGGAGCGGATCTCGACCAGGTCGCACAGCTGGTGGATCATCCACAGGCCGCGGCCGCCGTCGACCGACGCCAGGGAGGGGCGGCGGCGCCCCGCCAGCGGGTCGGCCAGGCGGCCCCCGGCGGGGGGGGCGGCGCGCGCCCCCCCCCCCGCGCGGGGGCCCCCCCCGCGCGAGCCCGCCCCCCCCCCCGGGGGGGGGGCGGTTCCCCCCGCCTGGGGGCCGCCCCGCGGCCCCCGTTCGCGAAACACCGCCCCCTCCCCCGCGCCGGCGCTGCTCCACAGCCGGAGCGAGCCGCTCCCGCCGCCGTGGGCGAGGGAGTTGGCGGCGGCCTCGCTGACCGCGAGGATCAGATCGCCGCGCCGGGCCGCGCCCAGCGCCGTACCGCGGGCCCACGCCTCGGTGTACGCGCGCACCTCGCCCAGCTGCCCCACTCCGTACGCGAGCGCGGGTGCGCCGCCGTCGGGTTCGGGCAGCGGGCGGTCGCAGTCGGCGCCGACCGAGGCCGGGTCGGCGTACTCGGGGCTGGGCAGGCTCTTGCCGTCGGCCATCACGGTGGGATGGGTCCGCCGGGCGTCGGACACCACCGGGGACGGCAGGCCCAGGACGTCGTACGGGCACAGGACCGTGGCCCGGCGCCCCGCGAAGGCGGTGTTGATCAGGGCTTCGTGGCGCGTGGCCTCCAGCACCTCGGCCTGCGTGCGTCCGGGCCAGATCGGCTCGCCGACGATCCGGGCCGGCCGGTCGCCCTGCCGGTCGGCGAAGTCCTGCAGGGCGGCCAGGATGCGCCCCGGATTGCGTCCCAGCTGCCGCATGTCCGCCCAGGAGACCCCGGCCGCACCGGCGTCGAGGCTCTCGCGCAGGGCGTCCATGCGGGGGCCGGGCACGGCCACGAACACCGGCTCGTCGGCCGCGAGTGCGGCTCGCACGAACCCGCCCACTCCCGCCAGGTACTCCGCCTCGCCCTGGTAGAACAGGGCGGGGTGGACGAAGTCCCCGGGGGTGGTGGACGCAGAACCGTTCATCATGCTGCGACCTCCAGCGCGGCACATTCGTCCGGGAACATCTCCACTACCTTGCGGAGCGAGTATGGCGGGTGGTGGAGCAGCAGACGACGGCCCTGCCCCGCCACGGTGGCGTTGGCCTGCACCAGGGCGGCGACGGCGGCGGCATCGAGGAAGGCCACACCGGAGAGGTCGAGATGGACGACGGGGCCGGGGATCCGGGTGACGACGCAGAGCGCCGCGGACAGGACCGGCCGGGTGTCGAGGTCGCAGTTGCCGTGCAGCAGGGCACCGGGGCGGTCGCGCAGCGGCCGGGCGGTCAGCGGCCGCGGCGCACCCGTCCCGGTGCCTGCGGCGTCGGCGCACCGCATGACGGCGTCCGCCCACACGACGTCGTCGTAGAGCGACTGCGCGCCCTGGGGCGGGACGGACCCGTCGTTGCGGTGAGCCGGTGTCATGCCGCTGCCTACACCGAGAGCATTCCGGCACGCAGCCGGGCCAGCGTCCGCGACAGCAGGCGCGAGACCTGCATCTGCGAGATGCCCAGTTCGGAGCCGATCTCGGCCTGGGTCTTCTCCTGGCCGAAGCGCAACTGCAGGATCAGCCGGTCGCGTTCGTCCAGCTGCTCCAGCAGGGGCGCCAGCGTGTGGAACTCCTCGAAGAGCTCCATGGCGGGATCCACGTCACCGAGCCGGTCCGCCAGCGGCCGCGTCGTGCGGCTCGTCGACGTCGCGGGCTCGTCCCCGTCGGCGCCGGCGGTGTCCAGGGAGCCGCTGGTGTAGCCGTTCGCGGCGACCAGCCCGTCGATGACCTCCTCCTCGGTCAGTTCGAGGTGCTGGGCGACCTCCCTGACCGTGGGGGCCCGCCCCAGGACGTCGGTGAGGGCCTCCTGGGCCTTGGCGAGCTCCGTACGCAGTTCCTGGAGACGGCGCGGTACGTGGACGGCCCACGTGGTGTCACGGAAGAAGCGCTTTATCTCACCGGTGATGTACGGGAGGGCGAGCGTGGAGAACTCGACCTCGCGCGCCGGGTCGTAGCGGTCGATGGCCTTTATT
>NZ_JBHYVA010000656.1:0-4786 GCF_042750055.1 Streptomyces sp. NPDC059456 | reverse complement strand
GCGCTGAGTTTTTTTTAATATACACAACATTTTAACCCGGGTCACTCCGCGCCCCCCCCCCCGTTCCCCCCCCACCCCCGACCACCGGCCAGGGGCGCTCACGAGGGGTCGGCCACGCCGACGATGACCTGGCTGGCGACGTTCACGGAGTGCTGCGCGTTGACCGCATCCTTGTACTCCTGGACGAGACTGTCGATGGCCCGCTCCGAAGACGTCGACACGCGCTCCGCGGCGGCCGGCTCCTGAACGCACCGTGGACGACCCTGCCCTGGCCGGCCATGAGGAGAAGGGTTTCCGGTGGCACGTACCCCCAGTGGATCTGGGTGATGAGGCCATGCTGGTGTCTGCGGGGCGTCGGCGGTGACGGCGGCGCGCAGGGCGATCTGGTGCGGGAAGGTGGTGCCGTGCAGGATGCTCCGTCGACTTTCAGGCGGCGGTGACAGGGGTGTAGTCGGGGAGGCGGACCGGTTCGGTGCGGGTGTTCTCGGGCGCGTTCGCGGCCAGCATGTCGAGGATCTCCTGGGTGGGCGCGGGCAGGAAGAACCGCTCGGCGCCTTCGCGGCCCAGCACCTGGTGTTCGGCCACGTAGGGGCGCATCTGCTCCTCGTACGCGGCGAAGGCCGCCTTGTGGTCGCCGCCGCGGGCGGCGAGCTCCCCGGCCAGCAGGTACGCGCCGATCAGCGCCTGCGAGGTGCCCCGGCCGGAGGTGGGGCCGGCGCAGTAGCCCGCATCACCGAGGAGGACGACGCGGCCGGCGGACCAGGTGTCCATCTCGACCTGGGCGTTGGAGTCGAAGAAGAACTCCTGCGCGGCGTCCATCTCCTTCAGGAGACGTGGCACCTCCCAGCCCTCGCCCGCGAAGCGCTCGGCGACGATGCGCTTGTGTGCCGCCGGGTCGCGGCGGTCGTACTCCAGGTCCTCGGCCGCGAAGTGGAAGGCCGCCCGGGCTTCGGTGTTCGCGCGGGCCGTGAAGATGTTGGCGGCCTTGCCGGGGACGGTGTACAGGCGGCCGGTGTTCTCCAGGCCCAGGTAGTTGCCGAGGTTGAAGATCGCCGTGTAGATGCCGAGGTGGCGGACGAACTCCTCCTCCGGGCCGAAGGCAAGCGCGCGGGTCTTGGAGTGGAGGCCGTCGGCCCCGACCACCAGGTCGAAGCGGCGGGGCTCGGCGTGTTCGAAGGAGACGAGGACGCCGTCGTCGTCCTGGTGCAGGCTGGTGATGGAGTCGCCGAAGACGTACTCGGTGTGCTCGCGGGTGGCCTCGTACAGCATCCGGGTCAGGTCGCCCTTGAGGACCTCCAGGTCCCCGGCGAAGACCGCCGCCGGGAGGGTCGCGTACTGGCGGCCGTCGGCGTCCACCAGGGCCGCGTCACCCATCTCGGTGTCCAGCGAACGGATCTCCTCGAGCAGGTCCATGCGGTCCAGGACGTCCAGGGCTTCGCCGCGGAAGTCGACCGCGTAGCCGCCGTCGCGCAGCTGCGGTGCCCGCTCGACGATCGTGGGGGTGAAGCCGTGGCGGTGCAGCCAGTACGCGAGGGCGGGGCCCGCGACGCTGCCGCCGGAGATCAGTACGGTCTGGTTCCTGGTCTTGGTCTTGGTCCTGCTCTTGGTCTTGGGTGTGGTCTGGTTCATTTTGCCTGTCCTCTGTCGGGGTGATGTGTACAACGTACAGACAGGAATTCCTTGGCGGAACAGGCGAATTGAGCAAACCGAGCTAGTGCACTAAAGTTCATCCGTACTAGTGCACCAGGGAGGGCGGGATGACGGAGACTCAGGCGCCGTACGCGCGGATCGCGGCCGAGCTGCGCGGGCGCATCGAGCGCGGGGAACTGCGGCCCGGGGACCGGGTGCCCTCGACACGGGCCATCACTCAGCGGTGGGGGGTCGCCATGGCGACCGCGAGCAAGGTCCTGGCCACACTCGGGCAGGAGGGCCTCGTACGGGCCGTACCGGGAGTCGGGACACTGGTCGCGGCCCGGCCCGCCACCAGCCAGGGCCGCCGCCCCGCCGCCGAGGACGACAGCGCGCAGCGCGGGCGGATCGTCCGCGCCGCAGTGGCGATCGCGGACGCGGAAGGGCTGACGGCCCTGACCATGCGCCGGCTCGCCGCGGAACTGGGGGTCTCGGCGATGTCCCTGTACCGCCACGTCAGCAGCAAGGAACAGCTCGTCGCGCTGATGGCCGACGCGGCCTTCGGGGAACAGGCCCTGCCCGAGCGGCCGCCGCCGCACTGGCGGGAACGGCTGGAACTCTCGGCGGCCCTGCAATGGCGGCTCTACCGGGCCCACCCCTGGCTGGCCGGCGCCATGAACCTCAGCCGGCCGCTGCTGATCCCCAACGGCATCCGCCACATCGACTGGGCCCTCACCGCCCTGGACGGACTCGGCCTGGACGACGACACCCGGATGCACGCCGCCGTCACCCTGTTCGGGTACGTCCGCGGCCACGCCGTCGACCTCGAACCGGAGTCCGACGCGGCCCGCACCAGCGGCGTCAGCGGGCAGGAGTGGATGCGTGCCCAGGAGACGCGGCTGGCGGCGCTGGTGGACGGCGGAGCCTTCCCGGCGTTCGCCGAGGCGAGGGCGGACTCCGCCCTCTCCCCCGAATCCCTCCTCCACTACGGCCTCACAGCCCTGCTCGACGGAATCGCCACCCGCATCACCACACCGCCGGACTGACCGCTACGACGATCCGGCCTCCGCCGGCCGTCTTCGACGGGACGTCCCGGCCGCGGACGACCCGCACGTGCTCAGGGACACCACCCGCGGGCCCGTACAACGGCGCCATGCCGTCCGGGACCGTCCGCCTCGCGGGGACGAACGGATCGAGGGCATGGAGACCGAGGACGGTCGCCTGCCGACGGAGCAGCGCCGCACCGGGGGCTCCGAAAAAGTGCAGCACCCGGGGGTTACGTGACGGGGTCGGTGGGTTTCGTGACGTCCGTGGTGCCGTCATCCGGGCCGGGCACCTGGTCCTTGAGCCGGGCCCGGTAGGCGCGTGCGCGGCACCGGGGCGAGCAGTGGCGGGGCGGGCGCCCGCCGGGGCGGCCCGGGCCCGCGGCGGGGACGGCCACCGCCCCTCCACACCCGGGACAGGCCGGGCCGGACGCGAGCCCGTCGGCAGACGGCGTGGGCGGGGCGGTGCCGGCCGGGGCGGGGAGGTTCGGGTGATCGGTCAGGCCCTGGCGTTCGGCGATGACACCCGCCTGGAAGCGGCTGTGCGCGCCGAGCCCCTCCAGCAGTTCGGAGACGTGACGGCGGCAGGTACGCAGGGAGATGCCCAGGCGGCGCGCGATGGACTCGTCCTTGAGTCCTTTGGCGAGCAGCACGAGGATGCTCTGCTTCATCGTCTTCGAGACGTCGTGCGCGGCCTGCGGCCCCGTCGCGAACGGCGCGGCGTTCTCCCAGTCCCGCTCGAAGACGTCCAGTAAGTAGGTCAGCAGGTCAGGCTCCCGGATGATCAGCGCACCGCCCGAGCGGGCGGGCAGCAGGGCCAGGGACCCGTCCACGAGGATCATCTGGGGCAGCACCTCCGGCAGCGTCCGGATCTCGGCGCCCGCCGCGATGAGCTGCTCCGTGTGCAACCGCGTGGGCCCGTCGAACCGGGTCGCGTGCTGGTACAGGCTCCGCATGCGGATGCCGCGTCCGAGCAGTGCCAGGTCGCGCGGCATCGCCTCGCGCAGCGCCGCGGGCGGGAACGAACCGCCGTGCTTGGAGACCAGCACCTCGCTGCGGCAGGAGTCGATCACGTCGGACAGCAGGGAGCGGACCGCCAGTTTGTCCGGCAGGTGGTCGATGGTCCCCTGGGGGAAGACGTGCTGGCGGGCCTGGAGGTAGACGGGCATGAGCGCCGCCAGCCCGTCGCGCTGCTGCTGGACTCGCCGGCGCTGTTCCCGCAGTGCCTCCTCCTGCGCGCGCAGGGCGGCGTCGCGGTCCGACAGCAGCTGCGCGGCGGCGGCCTGGGGGCTCACCGGCTGCCAGCCGGCCGGTTCGCCCGCCCCGTCGTCGGCGGGGAGTTCCGTGAAGAGGCAGGAGTCGGTGAGGGACCGTACCGCTGCCAGGCAGGCCTGCGGGCTCACTTCGATCTCGGCCGCGGCCTGCGCGAGCGTCGCCGGGGTGAGGCGTTCGTGGACGACCGTCCACCGGTAGAGCAGGACGGCCACGCTGTCGAGTCCGGGCACATGGGCCCCCGTTCCGGGTCCGCTGTCCGTCTCCATTGCATGCCTCCTAAACGTGCCTGGCAGGATCATGATCCCTCTTCGGGGATGTGTGTGCCATCCACCCACTGTCAGGATGGTGATCACGGCAGGGACGGCTCCCCGACCAGGAGCACCGCCCGCCGTGGTCAGACCTGACGCCTGGACGAGGGGAATTGACGCCATGCGCGCAATCGTGGCGCGGACGCTGTTCGCGGTCGCACTGAGCACTGGGATCGTGTGGGGCGGCGCCGCCGCGGCCACCGCAGATGCACACGGGACGACGGTCACCAACCCGTCCGGCGGCGAGCACCACAACAAGCAGTGCCTCGTGACGACGGCTTGGGGCGACTCCTGGTGCCCCCGCAAGCCGCTCAACTGAGCCACCCGGGAGACCGGGTGCGGGGGCGGCGGAATCCATCCGCTGCCGGTTGGGTGGTTGTGGGCCCGACCCGGTCGCCAGAGGGGCGCGTCGCAGGACGCGTCCGGTTCCCCGTGCGCCGCCGTACGCGGCGCACGGCTTCGATCAACCAACGGAAGGTGTTCCCCGTGCGCTTCGCCATGCCCCCAACCACCCCCCCCAGACAGACCGCC
>NZ_JBHYVA010000655.1:2809-4789 GCF_042750055.1 Streptomyces sp. NPDC059456 | reverse complement strand
GGGCCGCCCTCCGCAGCACGTGCGGGTGGCGGCCTTCGCCGTGGTGCCGGAACCCCGCGGGGATCAGTAGCGCGGGCGGTTGAACCAGGCCACCGAGTCCTTGTTGACCGCGGCGATCAGGATGACCACGCCGATCGCGAGGCCGATGATGCCGCCCAGCACGCCGGCCGGCGTGCCGCCGTTGCTGCCGCTCATGTTCGTGAAGTTCGCGAGGCTGCTGAGCAGGAAGAGCACGGAGTAGACGATCGTCGTGATCCGCGTGGCGTTGCCGCCCTTGGCGAACTTCACGCCGAGGACGATCGCCCACACGGCGAACCCGATGGCGATCAGCGCGATGACGGCGATCAGGCCGGCCGCCATCTGGCCCGAGGAACTGCTGCCGAGGCCGCCGGCCGAGTCGGCGCTGGACAGGAAGGCGGCGCCCAGCAGGGCGAACGCTCCGACGATCAGCTGCAGGCCCGCGATGATGAAGAGCAGGACGCGGGCGGTCTTCAGCACGCCCGGCATCTGCATGGGCATGCCCGGGTAGCCGCCGGGGCCGGCCGGGTAACCCTGGTTCGGGTAGCCCATCGGGGGCTGCTGCGGGTAGGCGTAGCCGCCCTGCGGCGGGACGCCCTGCGGGGCCTGCTGCGGGTAGCCGTAGCCGGGCTGGCCCTGCGGGGCCGGCGGCTGCTGCCCGTACGGGTTGTTCGGGTCGCCGAAGCTCATCTTGGGGTGTTCCTCCGTGGAAGTGCGGGGACGCACGGCACGCACGGAGGAAACACTGCGATGTTGCGGTCCGCCCCCCGGCACTGCCCGCGGCACTCTTTTCCGTCATCGTGGTCCGATCGGACCGGAGTTGTCCAGCGACCGTGCGACGGGCCCGTCACTTGTTGTGCAAGTGCAATGAATGGTTCAAGCCTGTGACAGAAGCGCGGACGGGGCCCCACGACTGGAACCGGGGGCACCCCATCCGGGAGGATGGGGGCATGACCGCCCAGATTCTCGATGGCAAGGCCACCGCCGCCGCGATCAAGTCCGAACTGACCGCCCGCGTGGCGGCGCTCAAGGCCCGGGGCATCACCCCCGGCCTCGGCACCCTGCTGGTCGGCGACGACCCGGGCAGCCGCTGGTACGTCAACGGCAAGCACAAGGACTGCGCCGAGGTCGGCATCGCGTCCATCCAGCGCGAACTGCCCGCGACGGCCTCCCAGGAGGACATCGAGGCGGTCGTACGGGAACTCAACGCGAACCCGGAGTGCACCGGCTACATCGTCCAACTCCCGCTCCCCAAGGGCATCGACACCAACCGGGTGCTGGAGCTGATGGACCCGGCGAAGGACGCCGACGGCCTGCACCCGATGTCGCTGGGCCGGCTGGTGCTGAACGAGCCGGGGCCGCTGCCCTGCACCCCGTACGGGATCGTCCAGCTGCTGCGCCACCACGACATCGAGATCAACGGCGCGCACGTGGTGCTCCTCGGCCGCGGCATCACCGTCGGGCGCTCCATGGGCCTGCTGCTGACCCGCAAGTCGGAGAACGCCACCGTGACCCTGTGCCACACCGGCACCCGCGACCTGGCCGCCCAGCTGCGCCAGGCGGACATCATCGTCGCGGCCGCGGGCGTCCCGCACCTGGTCAAGCCGGAGGACGTGAAGCCCGGTGCGGCCGTCCTGGACGTGGGCGTCAGCCGCGACGAGAACGGCAAGATCGTCGGCGACGTGCACCCGGGTGTCGCCGAGGTGGCCGGCTGGATCTCCCCGAACCCGGGCGGGGTCGGCCCGATGACGCGGGCGCAGCTGCTCGTGAACGTCGTCGAGGCGGCGGAACGGACGTCGACCAGTGCGGGCTGAGCACGAAGCGGAGGCCGGGACCGGCGCGGAGGCCGGCCCCGGCGCCGGCTCTGACGCCGCTGCCGGTTGCGGCCCCGGCACCGAAGGCGCGGCGGCCCGGACCCGGGCTGGTGGTGCGCCGGCCGGGGGGACCACGGCTGGCGGGACC
>NZ_JBHYVA010000655.1:0-2799 GCF_042750055.1 Streptomyces sp. NPDC059456 | reverse complement strand
GGTGGTGGGGGGGGGGGGGGGGGCGGGGGGGGCGGGGGGGGGGGGGGGGCGGGCGCGGGGGGGGGGGGGGGGGGGGGGGGCGCCCCCCCCCGGGCGCCGGCTCTGACGCCGCGGCCGGTTCCGGCACCGGCACCGAAGGCGCGGCTGCCGGAACCCTGGCTGCTGGAGCGCCGGCCGTCGGAACCTCGGCTGCCGGAACCCCGGCCGCTGGAGCGCCGGCCGTCGGAAACCCGGCCGCCGGTCCGGAGGCCGGCAGGTCGCGCCGCTTCCCGTCCGTCACCCAGGACACCGCCCGCCCCGAGGGACACGGCCGCGCCGCCCCCGGGGACGCCCTCGCGGCCCGCCAGTGGCCGATGCTGAGCGTGCTCGCCGCGACCGCGGTCGGCCTGCTCCTGACGGCCCTGGGGCACCCCCGGGTCGGCTGCCTGGTGATCGGCGTGGCGCTGGTCTCGGCCTCCGTGCTGCGGCGCCTGCTGCCGTCCGTGGGCATGCTCGCGGTGCGCTCCCGGTTCACGGACATGGTCACGTACGGGCTGCTGGGCGTGGCGATCACGCTGCTCGCGCTGGTGATGGAGCCCAAGCCGGTGCTGGACATCCCGTTCCTGGAGAGCGCGGTCCGCTTCACCGTCCGCTGAAACGCGCGCCGGGTCACCCTCCGAGGCACTCGTACACCCGTCCGGCGGGTGCCGGAGGGCCGAAAAGCGGGGGGAAATGCCCCTCCGTGCCTTCGAACTCCCGGTCCGTGTGCCATGCACCACACAGACCGGGGGGTTGGGCCGCGCCAAGGTCGGATAGCCTGACGCCGGATGTCTCTTCACGTCAAGATTCGCAGGGGAGCGGCGTCCGCCAGCACATGGGGCAGGGACGCCCCACCGCCAGCTGTCTAACGGAGAAGGCCATGACCCGCACTCCCGTGAATGTCACCGTCACCGGCGCCGCCGGCCAGATCGGCTACGCGCTGCTCTTCCGCATCGCCTCCGGGCACCTGCTCGGCGCTGACGTGCCGGTCAAGCTCCGCCTTCTGGAGATCCCCCAGGGCATGAAGGCCGCCGAGGGCACCGCCATGGAGCTCGACGACTGCGCCTTCCCGCTGCTCAAGGGCATCGACATCTTCGACGACCCGAACGCGGGCTTCGAGGGTGCCAACGTCGCCCTGCTCGTGGGCGCCCGCCCGCGCACCAAGGGCATGGAGCGCGGTGACCTGCTCTCCGCCAACGGCGGCATCTTCAAGCCGCAGGGCGCCGCGATCAACGCGCACGCCGCGGACGACATCAAGGTCCTGGTCGTGGGCAACCCGGCCAACACCAACGCGCTCATCGCGCAGGCCGCCGCCCCGGACGTACCGGCCGAGCGCTTCACCGCGATGACCCGCCTGGACCACAACCGCGCGATCTCGCAGCTCGCCAAGAAGACCGGCGCCGACGTCACCGACATCAAGCGCCTCACCATCTGGGGCAACCACTCGGCGACCCAGTACCCGGACATCTTCCACGCGGAGATCGCCGGCAAGAACGCCGCCGAGGTCGTCAGCGACGAGCTGTGGCTCGCCGACACCTTCATCCCGACCGTCGCCAAGCGCGGCGCCGCGATCATCGAGGCCCGTGGCGCGTCCTCGGCCGCCTCGGCCGCGAACGCCGCCATCGACCACGTCCACACGTGGGTCAACGGCACCGCCGCGGGCGACTGGACCTCCATGGGCATCCCGTCGGACGGCTCCTACGGCGTCCCGGAGGGCCTCATCTCCTCCTTCCCCGTCACCTGCAAGGACGGCAAGTACGAGATCGTCCAGGGCCTCGACATCAACGAGTTCTCCCGTACGCGCATCGACGCGTCCGTGGCGGAGCTCGTCGAGGAGCGCGACGCGGTCCGTGAGCTCGGCCTGATCTGATCCGGTCCGGCCGGCCCGACCCGGCCGGTCCGATCCGAAGCACCCGAAGGGCCCCGGCGCAGCGCGCCGGGGCCTTTTTGGCGCGATCCGCCCTGTCCCGCGCCCCACGGGCCCCGTACGGTTTCCCTCCTCCCGACCGAGGAGAGCGCTTGAGCGGCACAACGGACGGCAGGGCCCCCGCGGACCCGGCGACGACGGAGGCGGGACGGCTCCTGTGCGCCGGCACCTATCTCGACGCCGCGTACCGCGACCGCGTGATCGAGGAGCTGTACGTTCACGAGGAGCGGTTCCCCGCGCCCTCCTACGGCTTCGACGCCACCCGCGTCCTCGCCCACGCACTGCGCGCCCTGCGCACCGAGGCGGCCTGGTCGGCCGCCATCGTCGCGGCGTGGGCGCTCGGCCTGCTCCTCACCCGTTCCTTCTTCCTCTTCCTGCTGGTCCCGGCGCTGCTGCTGAGCGGGGCCGGCCGGCTCAAGAAGCGCCGCGAGCGGCTCGGCCGCGGCATCCGGATCTTCGAGTGGATCCTGCGGGGCTACGCCTGCCTGATGCTCGGCCGCGTCCTGTGGGGGATGCTCCGCGGGTTCTTCGTGGACGACAAGGGCCCCGGAGGCCTCCTGGACCTGGCCGGGCTCGGTACGTACCTCGGGCACTTCGTCCAGAGCGACCCGCTCGGCATCTTCCTGGAGGTGCCGCGGCTCGGCCAGTTCTACGGGACGGCCTACTCCTGGCCGCTGCTGCTGGTGGGCGTGCTGGTCAGCGTGCTCGTAGGGCTCCAGAGGGGACACTTCGCGCACAGCATCCAGTCCTCGCTCGGCCGGTCCCGCTACGCCGACCCGGACGCGGCGCACACACGGCGGCGCGCGCGGCGCGCGGCCGCCGGCCCGGCGGTGGCTCTCGCCCGCCGGGAGAGC
>NZ_JBHYVA010000654.1:0-4792 GCF_042750055.1 Streptomyces sp. NPDC059456 | reverse complement strand
CCCCGTCACGCGCGCGGGGCTCACTAGGCCCCCGCGGCCCCCCCCCGGCGGCCGCCGGACGGGGCAGGCGGTCCCCTTCGTCGTGCCCCCGGTCACGGGGCGGGCGCGGAGCCGATCTTCTCGCCCGCGCCCCGGGCCGCGAGGGGGAGCTCCCGCGCCGCGGGACGGGACTGCGCCACGGGAGCCCCGGCCGCCGCCGGCCTCTTCCCCGGGTTCGACCAGCGCCGGGTGATCGGCCGCTCGATCAGGGTGAACAGCGCCCAGGACGCCAGGATCGCCACCCCCATGCACAGCACCATCAGGCCGACGGCCCCCGGCACCGAGTACGAGTTGCCGCCGAGCAGCTTCCACACCCCGACCATCACGGTGTAGTGCACCAGGTAGAAGGCGAACGAGATGTCGCCGAGCCAGACCATGACGCGGTTGCGGAAGAGCGTGAACCGGCCCTCGTCGTCCGCGATGGCACCGGCGGCGATCAGCAGGGCCGCCGGAATGACGCAGACCGCCCGCGTCGAGTAGATCGGCGGGGTGAAGTAGCCCAGCACGTAGCTCGCGACGAGCAGGACGCCCGACCAGACCATGCCGATGTTGCGCCAGCGCCCCGCCATCACCGAACGGGCCACGAGGATCCCGAGCGCGAAGTCCAGCACGCGCGGCAGCGGCAGGATGTACGAGAAGAAGTACTGGTTGATCGAGGTGTCGGGCTCCGTGGGCATCATCGCCCCGGCCGGCACCAGCAGGGTCGAGAGCAACGGCGTCGCGATGATCCCGGCGATCACTCCGAGGACCCAGAGGTTCAGCCGACGGGCCGGGATCTTCCTGATCCAGTGGATCAGGACCGGGAAGAGGAGGTAGAAGACCGCCTCGACACCCAGGGACCAACCCGCCGGGTTCACCCCGAAGTTGATCGCGAAGTCCGGGTACCAGACCTGCACCATGAACAGGTTGAGCAGCCCGGTCGTCATGTCCGTCAGCGGAGCGGCGAACACCAGCATGGCCAGCGCCCAGACCACCACGTAGTTGGGAGCGATCTTGAGGAAGCGGCGCCGCCAGAAGCGCGGCGCGGTGTCGGTCTCCCGGGCCGACCAGGTCAGGACGAAGCCGCTGAGCACGAAGAAGAACGTCACGCCGAGGGCGCCGGCGTGGGCGACCGCGTCGTAGTACGTGGTCACGGCCGAGCTGCTGCTCAGCCAGGGCACGCCCAGGAAGGCCAGGAGCGCCGCGTGGTACAGGAACACCACGAAGGCGGCGGGGAAGCGTAACCCGGTCAGCGTGTCGAGTCGGGTCACCCGGGTACGCATTCTGTCCGTCGACACGTTTTCTGCTCCTTCAAAAGAGGGGGAATCCGCGAGCGAATTGCGATGCGAACATGCGGTGCGCGGTGGGGGATGCCGAGAAAGCTACCGGACGTGCGGCCGCATTGCCTGGGCTGATCGGTCCGGGTGGTGCCGCCACCAGCACGGGGGCCAACAGGCGCAGTCCTGGGGGAGTTTCAGCAGATCAGAGGCGTCGGCCGGTCGTTGGCTGGTGGTCCCACCACCACGACCCGTACGCACTTCCTCCGCGCGGGCGGGCGCGGGATGATTCACCGACGGACTTTTTCGCGAAGCGCTGTTGTGCGCATTCTCCGCGTCGTCGTGATTCCCGCGAACAGGATTTCCGTCCCTTTCCCCGCCGGACCATCAACCCGGGAGCAACGATGTCCCCCAGCGTCACCCGTCAGAGCAGCAAGCGGCCCGGAGAAACGGATCCGGCCCCCGGACCGCCCCCCGCGCCGACGCCGGCCGCCGTGCCCGAGGCCGCCGCGCCGGGCACGGCCCTGCGCGCCTGGCTGGCCGTCGTCGGACTGGCCCTCGGCGTCTTCTCCTTCGTCACCACCGAGACCCTGCCGATCGGCCTGCTCCCGTCCATCGCCGACGGCACCTCGGTCTCCCTGGGCACGGCCGGCTTCCTCGTCACCGGCTTCGCGGCGCTGGCCGCGGTGACCGCCGCGCCCCTGACCGCACTCACCGGGCGCGTGGACCGCAAGTGGCTGCTCGTCGCCCTGATGGTCCTCTACATCGCCGGCAACCTCATGGCCGCCGTCGTCGACGGCTACGCGCTGCTCCTGACCGCGCGCCTCATCGTCGCCCTGGCCCACGGCGTGTTCTGGTCCATCGCCGTGTCGATCGCCGTACGGCTGGTCCCCGAGCGGCACGCCGTCCGCGCGACGTCGGTGGTCCTCGGCGGCATCTCCCTCGCCTCCGTCGCCGGCACCCCGCTGGGCACCGCCGTCGGCCAGTCCGCCGGCTGGCACGCCGCCTTCGTGTGCGTCGGCTTCCTCGGCTTCCTCGTCCTCGGCGCGAGCCTGCTGTTCATGCCCGCCCTGCCCGCCCGCGGCAGCGGCAGCCTGTCCGCACTCCTGCACGTCCTGCGCCACCGCCCGCTGCGCGTCGCGGTCGGCGTCACCGCACTGATCATGAGCGGTCACTTCCTCGCCTTCACGTACGTGGCCCCCTTCCTCCAGGAGGTGACCGGCGTCCGCCCGTCCCTCATCGGCGCGCTGCTGCTGGTCTTCGGCGCGGCCGGGCTGGCGGGGAACTTCGCGGCCGGCGCCGTCGTCGGCCGGGCCCTGCGGACGAGCCTGATCGGCTGCACCGGACTGCTGGCCGTCGTCATGCTGGTCATGTACGCGGGCGGGACCGGCGGCCCGCTGGTCATCACCATGCTGGTGTGCTGGGGCGTGCTCTACGCGGCGCTGCCCGTCGCCCTGCAGACCTGGGTGATGCGGCTCGTCCCCGAGGAGAGCGAGGCCGCCTCCTCGCTGTACGTGGCCGCCTTCAACGGGGCGATCGGCGTGGGCTCGTTCATCGGCGGTCTGATCATCGACGCCTCCGGACCCCGTCTCGCGATGGCCGTGGCCGGCGCCTTCGCGTTCGCCGCGATGCTGGTGACCGCGGTCTTCGGCCGCAGCGGGCGAGGAGCGGAACAGCCCGCCCGCCCTTGACCGGTCCGCCCACCCCGGGGCCGCCCACCCCGGGTCCATCCGGACCGATCCATCCGGACCGATCCATCCGGACCGATCCATCCGGTCCGTTTCAGAGGCGGCGTGAGGAATTCCCGGTGGCCTTATGGCGCACCGTATGTCGTCGGACCGGGGCCCGCGTCCATACTCGACGAATCCCTCCGCCCGGCAAGAGAGGTGCAACATGCGGCAAACGACCGGGGGTGTCCAGACCTTCCATCTCTGGTCGCTGTCCGAGGACGTCATGATCGACCAGGGGCCGGGCGGGGATGCGCTGCTCCTCACCAGCCGCTGGGGCGAGGACCGGCTCGAGCGGCCCAGCCCGGCGGTGCGCGAGGTGCTGCGGAGGATGGAACTCGGGCCGGTACTGCTGGCCAACGCCCTGAGCGGACCCGAGGACCAGTGCCCGTTCACGCTGCCGGCGCTCAGCAAGCTGTCGCACCTCGTGGTGCGCACCCTCGGCGTGGACGACCTGAAGGGGCCTCTGCTGTCCGTGGTCCCGCTGTCGTCGGCGGCATCGTTCGTCCTGATCCGCCCGGCCGGTGAGAGCCGGGTGTGCCTGCCGCGGCACGTGGCCTTCACCGTGCCGGAGTCGGGCATCGGATGCGTCCTGGAGTCCGACCACGCCCCCCACCGAGTCGTCCTGCACCGGCAGGAGGCGGCGTGGGTCGCGATGACGCTCGCGTGGCCGACAACGCTCACAGCGGTTTCGGCCGCTTTGCCGCTGCCGCCGCAGGTGACCGAGGACATCATCGGATATCTGGCGGCCGCCGGACTGGTCACGCCGGCCGACGAGCCGGCGTAGCGGAACCGTCCCGCAAGCCCCCCGCACACCGCGCGCGGCCGCGTGCCGGCGGTCTCGGACAACGGGGCAGTGGCAGTCCTGACCAGGGCGGATGCATCCGGCGACGGTCGGAGACTCCTGCTCCGCTTCCGGCCGGGCGGGCGATGCGGCCGCGATGGACGGCCGGCGGACGACCGCGCTCCGGTCGCCGGGAACGCACCGGCTCGAGGGGGGCTGGTCCACCGGCCGAGTTCCCTTCCAGGCAGTTTCTAGCCACTGCCCCGATAGTGCCGCCCATGCAGCGGGAAAGTCCCGTAACTGACTCGACGGAGTGGACACCATGCTGGACGCGGATACCTTCCGTAAGGTTTTCGGTTCGTTTCCGACCCCTGTCGCGATCGTCACCGCACTCGGAGAAGACGGCGAGCCGACCGGATTCACCTGCAATGCCTTCTCCGCCGTTTCTGCGGAGCCGCCCCACCTCCTCCTTTGCGTGGGCAAGGGGTCCCGGACCCTGCCCGCGATCCTTTCCTCCCGGGCGTTCGGCATGAACTTCGTGGCCGACCAGGGCCAGGACACGGCCCGGCTGTTCGCCGGCAAGGCGGCGCGCAAGTTCGACGGCGTGGCCTGGCGCGGCGGACTGGCGGGCGTCCCGGTGCTCACCGGGGACGCGGTGGCCTACGCCGGCTGCACGCTCGTACGGACCGTGGACGCGGACGACCACCTGCTGCTGATCGGGCGGGTGGAGGAGAGCGAGCTGTTCCCGGGCACCGCCGCCCTCTACCGGCAGGGCGAGTTCGGCACGTGGGAGCCGGGCCGCCGGCTGGCCGTCCAGCACTGAGCCCGTGCCGGGCCCCGCGGCTCGGCCCGTACGACGCACGTATATGCAGTCGGGGGCGTGTGGTGAGAAGGGGGTTGGGGGGTTGTGGTTGCGTGAGGGCGCCGCTGTGGCCCGGTGGGCGCGCGGGCGCGCGCGGGCGCGCCGCCCCACAGCGGGGTGGGAC
>NZ_JBHYVA010000653.1:0-4803 GCF_042750055.1 Streptomyces sp. NPDC059456 | reverse complement strand
GCGTGGGTGTGGGCGTCGGGGTGGGGGTCGGCTCCGGCGGGCACGGCGGGGGAGGGGGCGGGCAGTGGTGGCCGCCGCGTCCGCCGCCTCCGTGGTGTCCGCCGTGGCCGTTTCCATGGCCGGTTCCGTGCCCGTCGCCGTGCCCGTCGCCGTGATGTCCGCCACCCCGGCCGCTTGCGGTGGCGCTGCTTCCGGCGACCGCGATCAGCTCGACGGCGCCCGAGCCGTCCCCGGCGTCGATCGTCGCGTAGGCGCAGCTATCAGCCACGGCCGGTGTGGCGGACAGCGCCGCCCACAGCAGGACCGGGACCACCAGCAGGCGTCTGGTACAGGCTCTGTTCACCCGGGGAGCATGGGCCCACGTGCGCCCGCGCACGCGAGGGTCGGCTCTGGTTCGCCTGAACGGGTGGTGCGGGGACCGTAGATGTTTGAGCCACGGAATGCCCTATTCCGGTCATGTACCTGCACATTCCCAAAAGCGACTTGTCGGTTTCGGTCATTCGCTGCGCGAGGGGCCGGGGAGGCCTTTGGTGTGTGATGAAGAACGGATCACCAATTTCCGCTTTTGCTCGCTCCGTTGGGCAATGATCAGTACATTCGGCTCGGACAGGCGTCCGACTCCGGACGACCGCACAGGATTACGGCTTGGAGACCCCGATGGAGCGCCCCGCCTGGGCCCCGCCAGGCATCGACATATCGGTGCCGAGCGTGTCCCGCATCTACGATTACTACCTGGGCGGCTCCCACAACTTCGAGGTCGACCGCCAGGCCGCCCGCCGCGCCATGGAGTTCCTGCCGGGCCTGCCCAAGATCATGCAGGCCAACCGGGCCTTCATGCGCCGCGCCGTCCGCTACGCCGTGGCCCAGGGCGTCACCCAGTTCCTCGACATCGGCTCCGGCATCCCCACCTTCGGCAACGTCCACGAGATCGCCCAGGCCGCCAGTCCCGAAGCCCGCGTCGTCTACGTGGACCACGACCCCGTGGCCGTCGCCCACAGCCGCGCCGTCCTCGCCGGCGACGAGCGCACCGGCATCGTCGCCGCCGACCTGCGCAAGCCCCACGACATCCTCGCCGCCCCGGAGGTCGCGCAGCTGCTCGACTTCGAACGCCCCGTCGCCCTGCTGCTCGTCGCCGTACTGCACTTCCTGGAGGACGCGGACGACCCGTACGCCGCCGTCGCCCGGCTGCGCGACGCGCTGGCCCCCGGCAGCCTCCTGGTGCTCACGCACGCTTCCTACGAGGGCATCCCGCTCGCGCAGGAAGTCGCGGCCGGGACCGTCGGCGTCTACCGGGACATCCGCAACCCGCTCGTGATGCGCAGCGGCGAACAGATCACCGGCTTCTTCGACGGCTTCGAGCTGGTCGAACCGGGCGTGGTGTCCATGCCGCTGTGGCAGCCCGAGGGCACCGAGGACCCGGAGGACGGAGAGGCGCCCGAGGACCCGTACGCGTTCTCGGGCTTCGGCGGAGTGGGACGCAAGGCGTGAGATCTGCGGCCGCGGTGCCCCCCGGCACACCGACCCCGAAGAACACGGGGCCCGCGCAGGGTGCGCAGCCCCCGGCCCCGCTCACAGGCCCGCCGGCGCCGGCGGGCCCTGCCGCGTTGCGGAGCGGGCTGGAGGACCGGATCGGGCGCTTCGCGACCATCTGGGGACGGGCGATCTTCCCCGTCACCGCGACCTCGCTGACCCGCGTCGAGTTCGAACAGCACCTGATCCCCCTCGCCCGGACCCTCGCCGAAGCCCTGCACGCCCGGCCCTTCGACGCCGGCGTCGCCCAGCGGGTGGGGGCCGAACTCGTCGCCGTCCACTGCACCGACCCCGAGGCCCTGGCCGGCACGCTCGGCGTCGTCGAGTCGTACCTCGTGCTCTACTGCGGCCCCGACGGCGTCGGGGTGGAGGGCACCGAGGAGTACCGCTCGCGCTGCGCCCGTCTCCAGCACGGGATCGCGGCCGGGTTCGCCCGCGCCCTGCGCGAGCGCACCCTGCGGGAGCAGGAGGCCATCGCCCGCTCCGCGCTGACCGCCCGCATCGACGCCCAGCAGGCCCTGCACGCCAGCGAGGAACGCTTCAAGGCGGTCTTCGAGGGCGCGGCCGTCGGCATCGGCATCGCCGACCTCGAAGGCAACGTCCTGGAGGTCAACGACACGCTGCTGCAGATGTTCGGCGGCATGGGCGGGCACGTCCGCGGCCGCAACGTCAGCGAGTGGGGCCACCCCGACGACGCCCCGCACGTCTGGCGGATGTACGGCGAACTCGTCCGCGGCGAACGCGAGAGCTACCGCGTGGAGAAGCCGTACTACCGCCATGACGGGACCGTGCTGTGGACCAACCTGACGGTGTCGCTGCTGCGCGACGCCGAGGGCGTGCCCCAGTACCAGCTGGCCCTGATGGAGGACACCACCGAGCGCCGGCTGCTGAACCTGCGCCTGCGCTACGAGGCCACCCATGACGCCCTGACCGGACTGCCGAACCGCACGCTGTTCTTCGAACGCCTGGAGAAGGCCCTGGGCGGGGCCGGCGGCAGCCGCTTCGGCCTGTGCTACCTGGACCTCGACGGGTTCAAGGCGGTCAACGACAGCCTCGGCCACTCGGCGGGCGACCGGCTCCTGGTGGAGGTCGCCGACCGGCTGCAGAGCTGCGCGACGGGCCCCGGCGAGGTCGTCGCACGACTCGGCGGTGACGAGTTCGTGGCGCTGACCACCGGTTCGGACACCGAGGAGAAGGTGACCGAACTGGCCGTCCGGATCCTGTCCGCCCTGTCGGTGCCCATCCGGATCGAGGGCCGCGAGCTGTCGGTCCGCGGCAGCATCGGCATCGTCGAGGGCCCGGCCCGCGAGCGCACCGCGGCGGAGGTGCTCCGCAGCGCCGACATCACCATGTACCGGGCCAAGGCGGCCGGCGGCAACCGCTTCGAGTTCGCCGACGCCGAGGCCGACGCCCGGGCCATCACCCGCCACGGCCTGACCAACGCCCTCCCGGCGGCACTGGAGCGCGGCGAGTTCTTCATCGAGTACCAGCCGCTGGTCCACATGCACGACGGCAGCGTCCACGGCGCGGAGGCCCTGGTCCGCTGGTCGCACCCGCAGTACGGGGTCCTCGGCCCGGACCGCTTCATCCCGCTGGCCGAACGGACCGGGCTGATCGTGCCGCTCGGCCGCTGGGTCTTGGAGGAGGCCGTCCGCCAGGCCCGCAACTGGCAGCGCCAGCACGGCGGCTCCACCCTGCGGATCAACGTCAACCTCTCGCCGACCCAGCTCCACCACCCCGGCCTGGTCGCCGACACCGTCGCGGTGCTGGAGAACTCGGGCCTCGCCCCGGGCGCGCTGTGCCTGGAGGTCACCGAATCGGCCCTGATCGGCGCCGACGACGAACTCCTGGAACCGCTGCGCCGGCTCGCCGCCCTCGGCGTGGACATCGCGCTCGACGACTTCGGCACCGGCTACTCGAACCTGGCGAACCTGCGCCGCCTGCCGGTCAGCGTCCTGAAGCTGGACCGCTCCTTCACCAAGGGGATGCAGCAGCAGCCTGCCAACCCCGTCGACGTCAAGATCGTGGAAGGCATCGTCGCCCTGGCCCACAGCCTCGAACTCGCGGTCACGGTCGAGGGCGTGGAGACGGGAGCCCAGGCCGCCCAGCTGCGCGACCTCGGCTGCGACACCGCCCAGGGCTGGTACTACGCCCGCCCCGGCGCCCCCGACCGCATCCACACGCTCTCGCTCTCGGACGCCGTGCCCACACCCTCCTGACGCCGGCCCCGGGCCGGTCACTCCAGGCCGGCTTCGATCCCCCGGCCGGGCGTCCGGACGGCCTCCACGACCCGCTCGTAGCGCCGTGCCGTATCGGCCACCACCTCGGTGGCCACCGGCAGCCGCTCGGCCTGGTACGCGTCGAGCACCTCTTCCCCGGCTTCCGCGGCTTCCCCGGCGAGGGCGGCGCCGAGGGTCCGCGCCAGGGCGGCCGCGTCCTCGATGCCGGTGTTCATGCCGAGCCCGCCGGCTATGGGGTGGACGTGCGCGGCGTCCCCGGCGAGGAAGGCCCGGCCCTCGCGCAGCCGGCCGGCCACGCGGACGTTGACCTTCCAGGTGGAGAGCCACGTGGCGTCCGTGAGCCGGATCTCGGGCATCTGGGCGTGCCGGTCGAAGAGCCGCTGGAAGCTCTCCAGCGAAGGCGGCAGCAGTTCGCCGTGCTCGTCCGTCTCCGGGGAGGCCTGGAGCTGGAAGGTGTCCGTCCCCGGCATGGGGCAGAGCATGGTCCCGCCGCCCTCCGAGGTGAACCACTGGTGCCAGTGGTCCCGGCTGAGCCCGGGCGCCCGGACGTCCCCGACGACCATCGCGGGCTCCGCCTCCGTGTTGCCCTCGAAGGAAATCCCGAGGAGCTTGCGGGTGGTGCTGCGCCCGCCGTCGCACCCGGCGAGGTAGCGGGCCTCGATCACACTGCCGTCCGCCAGCTCCGCCCGGATCCCGGCCGCGTCCTGGGTGATGGCGGCGAGCCGGGCACCGTACTCCACCGTCACGCCCAGCCCTGCGAGCCGCTCGCGCAGCGCCGCCTCGATCTGCCACTGCCCTATCAGGATCCCGTTGCCGCCCGCCGGGGTGTCGTTGACGTACTCCCCGTCGAAGTACTTGCGCATGACCACCTCGCCGTTGCCGATGGCGGTCAGGGGGGCGGCGCCGCCCCCCAGCGCGTCCAATAAGTGGATCCGCGTGCGGCCGGCCCGCCCCCCCCGCCCCGGCGGGGGCGGGGGCTCCTTCGCGTTCCAGCAGGCCTTGTGCCAGTGCCGGCGGTCGTCCACGCCGCCGT
>NZ_JBHYVA010000652.1:0-4813 GCF_042750055.1 Streptomyces sp. NPDC059456 | reverse complement strand
CTTAGGCGCCTCGGGGCGCCGCCGCCGGGGGCAGATGTACGCGAGGGTGCCGAGCAGCAGCCGGGCCTGCGGCGGGCCGCCCGCAGAGTCGAGCGCGGGCGGCCGCAGCCAGCCCACCGGGCCGAGCCCCGCGTGGTCGGAGGGCGGGGCCGTCAGGAAGGCGCCGGGCCCCAGGGCGCGCAGATCGAGGTCCGCGTCGTCCCAGCCCATCCGGTACAGCAGCTGCGGCAGCTCGGCGGCCGCGCCCGGGGCCACGAAGAACTGGGCCCGGCCGTCCGGGGTCTCGGTGACCGGCCCGAGGGGCAGGCCCATCCGCTCCAGGCGGACCAGTGCACGGCGTCCCGCCTCCCGGGAGACCTCGATGACGTCGAAGGTGCGGCCCACGGGGAGCAGGACCGCCGCGCCCGGGTACCCGCCCCAGGTCTCGGTGACCTCGTCGAGGGTGGCGCCCGCCGGGACGGTCGGGGCCAGCGGCAGCGGATGCGCCCCCGGCGCGCTGCACTGTGCGTGACCGCAGGAGCAGCCGCGGGCGGGGGCCGCGGCGCGGGCGCCGGGGACCACGTCCCAGCCCCACAGTCCGGTGTACTCCGCGACCGCCGTGCACTCCGAGGTCCGGCCGCGGCGCCGCGAGCCGGAACGGAACTCCTTGGTGCTGCGGCTGCCGCCGATCGTGAAGCCCATGCCCATGCCCCCTCCAACGGGTCGGACGCGCAGGTGGTTACGACGTCGGCCGGACGGGATGCGGGCCCGGCCGCGAGCCGGGTACCCGAGGGGGCCGACCGGCGCACTCCTCGCCGCGCGCGCCCCCGGTGCACTCCCGTCCATCCGATCGTTTTCGCCTCGGTGTCAAGTGAATCGCGCCTGGCGGGTGGCTAGTTCATTCGAAGGGGTGGCGAATGGTGGCGTTTCTGGAATCGACCTCGCGGAGGGGGTGATCGTAGGATTACTTTCAGTGCACCAAACCCCGAAGGCGGGCCGTCCGTGGTTATGCCGGAGGCAACGTGTGGAGGATCTGTGAAGGTCCGTGGCGGCGCTCGTCGCCCCAGCCAGGGTTTCGTGTGAAGAGGCTGAGTGGATGGGGGCGTTCCAGTGAGCGGCAACGGCGCAAGCGGAACGAGCGACGACCCGGAGGCCCCGGACTCCGCGGGCCGCAATGAGCAACTGACCTCCTGGTTCGTCCGCAGTGGCTGGTCCAAGGGCGAGCTCGCCCGCCAGGTGAACCGGCGCGCCCGCCAGATGGGCGCCCACCACATCAGCACGGACACCTCCCGGGTGCGCCGCTGGCTCGACGGCGAGCAGCCCCGCGAACCCGTCCCGCGGATCCTGTCCGAGCTGTTCTCCGAGCGCTTCGGCTCCGTCGTCGCCATCGAACAGCTCGGCCTGCGCACCGCCCACCAGACGCCCTCCGTCTCCGGCGTCGACCTGCCCTGGGCGGGCCCGCAGACCGTCGAACTGCTCGGCGAGTTCTCCCGCAGCGACCTGATGCTGGCCCGCCGCGGGTTCCTCGGGACCTCCCTCGCCCTCTCCGCCGGGCCCGCCCTCATCGAACCCATGCAGCGCTGGCTCGTCCCGGTCCCCCCCACCGACCCGGGCCCGCGCGAGGCGGGGGCGTCCGGAGCCCTCAGCGGCCACCGCCCCCCGCGGTTGTCCGAACCGGAACTCGGCCTGCTCGAAGCGACCACCGTGATGTTCCGCCAGTGGGACGCCCAGTGCGGCGGCGGACTGCGTCGCAAGGCCGTCGTGGGCCAGCTCCACGAGGTCACGGACCTGCTCCAGGAGAACCACCCGGCCCCCGTGATGCGGCGGCTCTTCAAGGTCGCCGCGGAACTCGCCGAACTCGCCGGCTGGATGAGCTACGACATCGGCCTGCACCCCACCGCGCAGAAGTACTTCGTCCTCGCCCTGCACGCCGCCAAGGAGGGCGGCGACAAGCCCCTCGGCTCGTACATCCTCTCCAACATGAGCCGCCAGATGATCCACCTGGGCCGGCCCGAGGACGCCCTGGAACTCATCCACCTGGCCCAGTACGGCAGCCGCGACTCCGCAGGCCCGCGCACCCAGGCCATGCTGTATGCGATGGAGGCCCGCGCCTACGCCAACATGGGCCAGCCCAGCCGCTGCAAGCGGGCCGTGCGGATGGCCGAGGACACCTTCTCCGACGTCGACTTCGGCGGCGAGCCCGAACCCGACTGGATCCGCTTCTTCTCCGAGGCCGAGCTCAACGGCGAGAACTCCCACTCGTACCGCGACCTGGCCTACGTGGCCGGGCGCAGCCCCATGTACGCCTCCCTCGCCGAACCCGTCATGCAGCGGGCCGTGGAGCTCTTCGAGAAGGACGAGGAGCACCAGCGCTCGTACAGCCTCAACCTCATCGGCATGGCCACCGTGCACCTGCTCCAGCGAGAGCCCGAGCAGGCCGTCGTCCTCGTCGGCCGCGCCCTGAAGGTGGCGGAAAAAGTGCGCTCCGAACGGGTGAACACCCGGATCCGCAAGACGGTCGACGCCGCCGCCCGCGAGTACGGCGACGTCGCCGACGTGGTCCGGCTGACCGACCAGCTCGCCTCCCGGCTCCCCGAGGCTGCGGAAGCCGTCTGACGGCCCGCGCGGCCGCCCCCGAGGCCCCGGCCGCGGCAGTCACCCCGTGAAGCCCGATCAGGCTCCCCCAGCCAGGTCATCACCCCGGGTGCTGCCGCGGCCGGCCACACCCCCCTGCGCCTGAACCGGCGCGGCCCTCTCCGAGGCGGTCCCTCGCCGTCGTGGTCGCCCGGTCCACGGCTGCGGCTGTTCATCGTGCTGTAACAGCCCGGATGGCTTCGTCATCGGCGTGAAACACCCAGCGGCGCCGCCGGAAACCGGCCTGCGCGAATCTCGGGGTCAATAACCGGCCAGCCCCCAGGCCCCCACCCCCCGGCCTTACGCCTTGCGCCGCTCAGGTTTTCACGATCGCCCGCACGCGAACGTACCGACGACGAGGAGACGCCGATGGCATCAGCCATCACGACCCTCGCGGCAGACGCCCCGACGCTGTCTGCCGCGAACACCGGGTTCATGCTCATCTGCTCCGCCCTGGTCATGCTGATGACCCCGGGACTCGCCTTCTTCTACGGAGGCATGGTCCGCGTCAAGAGCAGCCTCAACATGCTGATGATGAGCTTCATCAGCCTCGGGATCGTGACGATCCTGTGGGTCCTCTACGGCTTCAGCCTCGCCTTCGGCACCGACTCCGGCGGGTTCATCGGCTGGTCCTCCGACTACGTCGGCCTCAGCGGCATCGGCATCACCGAGCTGTGGGACGGCTACACCATCCCGGTCTACGTCTTCGCCGTCTTCCAGCTGATGTTCGCCGTCATCACCCCCGCCCTGATCAGCGGCGCCCTCGCCGACCGGGTGAAGTTCAGCGCCTGGGCCCTGTTCACCGCCCTGTGGGTCACCGTCGTCTACTTCCCCGTCGCCCACTGGGTCTGGGGCGCGGGCGGCTGGCTGTTCGAGCTCGGCGTCATCGACTTCGCGGGCGGCACCGCCGTCCACATCAACGCCGGAGCCGCGGCCCTCGGCGTCATCCTGGTGATCGGCAAGCGCGTCGGCTTCAAGAAGGACCCGATGCGCCCCCACAGCCTCCCGCTCGTGATGCTCGGCGCCGGTCTGCTCTGGTTCGGCTGGTTCGGCTTCAACGCCGGATCCTGGCTCGGCAACGACGACGGCGTGGGCGCGGTCATGTTCGTCAACACCCAGGTCGCCACCGCCGCCGCCATGCTCGCCTGGCTCGGCTACGAGAAGCTGCGCCACGGCTCCTTCACCACCCTCGGCGCCGCCTCCGGCGCGGTCGCCGGCCTCGTCGCGATCACCCCCTCCGGCGGCTCCTGCTCCCCGCTCGGCGCGATCGCCATCGGCGCCATCGCCGGTGTCGTCTGCGCCATGGCCGTCGGCCTCAAGTACCGGTTCAACTTCGACGACTCCCTCGACGTGGTCGGCGTCCACCTCGTCGGCGGTGTCATCGGCTCGCTGCTGGTCGGCTTCTTCGCCACCGGCGGCGTCCAGTCCGACGCGGCCGGCCTGTTCTACGGGGGCGGCCTCGAACAGCTCGGCAAGCAGGCCATCGGAGTCTTCTCCGTCCTCGCCTACTCTCTCGTCGTGTCCGCGATCCTCGCCTTCCTCCTCGACAAGACGATCGGGATGCGGGTCACCGAGGACGACGAGGTCTCCGGCATCGACCAGGTCGAGCACGCCGAGACCGCCTACGACTTCAGCGGAGCCGGCGGCGGAGCCTCCTCCCGGAGCACCGCCGCACACGCCCCCGCTGCCGCCGCGAGCAAGAAGGTTGACGCATGAAGCTGATCACCGCGATCGTCAAGCCGCACCGGCTGGACGAGATCAAGGACGCCCTCCAGCGGTTCGGGGTCCAGGGGCTCACGGTCTCCGAGGCCAGCGGGTACGGCCGCCAGCGCGGCCACACCGAGGTCTACCGCGGCGCCGAGTACACCGTGGACCTCGTACCGAAGATCCGCATCGAGGTGGTCGTCGAGGACGACGACGCCGAATCGGTGATGGAGGTCCTGGTCAAGGGCGCCCGCACCGGAAAGATCGGTGACGGCAAGGTGTGGAGCGTGCCCGTGGACGCGATCATCCGCGTCCGCACCGGCGAGCGCGGCGCAGAAGCGCTCTAGGCGACGGGAGCCCCGGGTGACGAGCGTCGAACAGCACACGACCGGTGATTCCGGTGAACCGTCCGGCGCGGGACCCAGCGGGTACGCCGCGGCCCCGCGGCCACCCCAACACCAGGGCTCGCCGGACGGGCCGAACCGGCGGTTCCCCC
>NZ_JBHYVA010000651.1:0-4815 GCF_042750055.1 Streptomyces sp. NPDC059456 | reverse complement strand
AATTATATTTTTCGTGGTCTGTTTTTTTTTTTTAAAACCCCCCGCCTCACCACACCGCCCTGTTCGGCCACCTCCCGGGCGGCGGGGCGGCCGCCCCCCCCCGCGACGCGGTCGTCGGCAAGCTCAACGCGGAAGGCATCGGAGCCGGGGTGCACTACCCGGCCCCGGTCCACCTCACCCCGGCCTTCGGCCACCTCGGCCACGGCCGCGGGGACTTCCCGCACGCCGAGCAGGCCGCGGACCGGATGCTCTCCCTCCCGCTCTTCCCGCAGATCACCGCCGCCCAACAGGAGCGGGTCGTGGACGCCCTCGCCGCCGCCCTGCTCTGACGCAGAACAAATGAGGTACAGATGAACAGACGGACAAGGCTGATCCGGTACGGCCTCTACACCGTGGTCGCGGCGCTCGTGACCGCTCTCTTACCCCCAGCGGTGGCGCGTGCCGTGGACCCGTGCGGTCCCGGCACCAACGCGATCGTGTGCGAGAACTCCAAACCGGGCACACCGATGTCCGACTGGTTCGCGCCCGGCGCCTACGGCGACATCAAGGGCTTCAGCGCCCAGATGAGCGTCCAGGCGGGCGACACCGTGCAGTTCAAGGTGCAGTCGTCGACCCCGTACCACGTGTCGGTCTACCGGCTGGGCTACTACGGGGGCGACGGGGCCCGCCTGCTGTCGACCGCGGCACAGGCGGCGCAGACGTACCCGGCGAACTTCGCGCCGGGCGGCAACCCCCGCAGCTGCACCACCAAGCCCGCCACCGGCCTGGTCGACTGCGGCAACTGGCCCGTCACCGCGACGTGGACCGTGCCGTCCGACGCCGTCTCCGGCCTGTACATCGCCAACTTCGACCAGGCGGACGGCAACGGGGTCATGCCGTACCCGTTCGTCGTCCGCAACGACTCGAGCCACTCCGACATCGTCGTCCAGACCAGCGACCAGACCTGGCAGGCGTACAACGACTACGGCGGCCAGGACCTCTACGGGGGCGGCGGCCCCGCCCCCCACGGCCGGGCCTACGAGGTCAGCTACAACCGGCCCATGGACATCGGCGGCGAGAACGGCATCTACGGCTCCGAGTACCAGATGCTGTCGTGGCTGGAACGCAACGGCTACGACGTCAGTTACGTCTCCGGCATCGACGTGTCGACCCGGGGCGCGGCGCCGCTGCAGAACCACAAGGTCTTCATGTCCTCCGGGCACGACGAGTACTGGACACAGGACCAGTTCACCAACGCCCTCACCGCCCGCCGGGCCGGGGTCAACCAGACGTACTTCAGCGGCAACGAGATCTTCTGGAAGACCCGGCTGGCCCCCAGCAACGACGGCACCAACACCGCCAACCGGACCCTGGTCTGCTACAAGGAGACCAAGCTCTCCTTCCCCCAGCCCAACGGCGTCCCCGACCCGAGCGGGATCTGGACCGGCACCTTCATGGACCCGGCCAGCTCCACGAACGGACGGCCCTACCAGCCGCAGAACCAGCTGACCGGATCGCTGTTCAGCGTCAACGGCTACCGCAGCGACGCCATCACCGTCCCCGGCTCCTTCGCCAGGATGCGGCTGTGGCGGGGCACCACCGTCGCCAGCCTGACCCCGTCCCAGACCGCCACCTTCCCCGTCGGCACCCTCGGGTACGAATGGGACAGCGACGTGGAGGACGCGGCCCGCCCGCCCGGCCAGATCCAGCTGTCGTCCACCACCGTCGACATCAACGACGGCAAACTGCGCCTCGACTACGGCAACACCTACGGGAACGGCACCGCCACCCACAGCCTGGTCGCCTTCCGCGACCAGACCTCGCACGCCCTCGTCTTCGGCACGGGCACCGTCCAGTGGTCCTGGGGCCTGACCAACATGCCCACGGGCAACCCGGACGACACCGTGGTCACCGAGGACAAGCGGATGCAGCAGGCCACCGTGAACGTCTTCGCCGACATGGGCGTCCAGCCCAAGTCCCTGCAGGGCAACCTGGTCACGGCCACCGCCTCCACGGACACCGCCGGACCGGCCATCACCGTCACCAGCCCGGCGGCCGGCGCCACCGTACCGGCACTGCGCCCCGTGACCCTCACGGGCACCGCCACCGACAGCGGCGGCGGCGTGGTGGCCCGCGTGGAGGTCTCCACCGACGGCGGCACCACCTGGAAGGCCACCACCGGCATCGGGTCCTGGAGCTACAAGTGGACCCCGACGGCCCCCGGATCCGTACAGATCAAGGTCCGCGCGGTGGACGACAGCGTCAACATCGGCGCCACCACCACCGTGCCCCTGACCGTGGGTCCCCAGCAGTGCCCCTGCACCGTCTGGCCGGCCGCGGCCGTACCCGGCACGGTCAACGCGGGCGACGGCAGCGCCGTCGAACTCGGCGTGAAGATCCGCTCCTCGGCACCCGGTTCGATCACGGGCGTCCGCTTCTACAAGTCCCCGGCCAACACCGGCACCCACACGGGCAGCCTGTGGAGCAGCACCGGCCAGCGCCTGGCCACGGGCACCTTCACCAACGAGACGGCGTCCGGCTGGCAGCAGCTGAACTTCTCCTCGCCGGTCCCGGTCAAGGCCAACACCACCTACGTCGCCTCCTACTTCGCCCCGAACGGCGGGTACTCCTTCGACAACACCTTCGCCACCTCCGACGCCGGACTCGCCCCGCTGACCGCGCTGAAGAGCGGCACCGACGGGGGCAACGGCGTGTACCGCTACAGCTCCACCGGCGGCTTCCCGTCCACGACCTCGTCCGGCAGCAACTACTGGGTCGACGCCGTCCTGGACACCGCCACCGCGAGCACCACGCCGCCGTCCGTCACCTCCACCACCCCGCAGTCCGCGGCCGTCGGCACCTCGATCACCACCCAGCTGGGCGCCACCTTCAACGAGGGCATCGACGCCGACACCCTCGCCTTCACCCTCAAGGACGCCTCGGGGGCCACCGTCCCCGGCAACAAGGTCCTCAGCGCCTCCAACAGCGCCACGTTCACCCCGTCCACCGAACTCGGGCTGAACACCACGTACACCGCCTCCGTGCAAGCGGCCGACCTGTGGGGCAACGCCATGGCGGCACCCGTCGCCTGGACGTTCACCACCAGCACCAGCCCGCCCACCGTCAACTGCCCCTGCACCCTGTGGGGGACCTCGACCGTTCCCAGCACCCCGAGCGTCACCGACGACACCAACTCCGTCGAACTGGGCACCCGCTTCCAGTCCGCCGTCAGCGGCTACGTCACCGGCATCACCTTCTACAAGGGCCCCGGCAACACCGGCACGCACACCGGCAGCCTCTGGTCGTCCACCGGCACGCTCCTCGCCACCGGCACCTTCGGCAGCGAGACCCTGTCCGGCTGGCAACAGCTCCACTTCGCCACCCCGGTACCCGTCACCGCGGGCACCGGCTACGTGGCCTCCTACCACGCCCCGAACGGCAAGTACGCCGTGGACGGCGGCTACTTCACGGCCGCGCACCGCTCCTACCCGCTGGTCGCCCCGGCCGACGGCAGCGGCGGCGCCAACGGCCTCTACAAGTACGGTGCCTCCGCCGCGTTCCCGAACAACACCTTCGGCTCCGTGAACTACTGGGTCGGCCCGGTCTTCACCACCACGGCGCCGGCCGGTCTCGCGACGGAGGGGTCGACGGAGGTGACCGCGCAGTGAGCACCGTCAGCGTGGTGATCCCCTGCTACAAGTACGGCCACTTCCTGGCCGACTGCGTCAAGAGCGTCCTGGACGAACAGCCCGGCGTCGACGTCCGCGTACTGAACATCGACGACGCCTCGCCCGACGACTCCGCGGACGTCGCGCGCGCCCTCGCGGCCGCCGACCCCCGCATCGAGGTCCGGGTCCACGAACAGAACCGGGGCCACATCGCCACCTACAACGAGGGCCTGCTGGAATGGGCCGACGGGGACTACGTCGCCCTGCTCTCGGCCGACGACCGGCTCGTCCCCGGAGCCCTGGTGCGCGCCGCCGCCCTGCTCGACGCCCACCCCGAGGCCGGCTTCGCCTACGGCCGGCCGCTGCGGTTCCGGCACGGCGGACCGCTGCCCGCCGCCCGCACCCGCGGCACCGGATCCGTGGTCTACCCGGGCCGGTGGTGGCTGGAACGGCGCTTCCGGGAAGGCACCGGATGCATCACCTCACCCGAGGTGGTCGTCCGCACCAGCCTCCAGCGCAAGGTCGGCGGCTACGACCCGGACCTTCCGCACGCCGGCGACATCGAGATGTGGATGCGGCTCGCGGCCCACGCCGACGTCGGCTACGTGCGCGGCGCCGACCAGGCGTTCTACCGCGTCCACGGCAACAACATGTCCACCACGGACTTCGGCGGGCAGCTCGACGACCTGCGCCAGCGCCTCGTCGCCTTCGACTCGGTCCTGGACAAGTGCGGCGGTCTGCTCCCGGACGCCGGCCGGCTGTCGGAGCTGGCGCGGACCCGGCTCGCCCGGTACGCGCTGCGCCGCGCCTACCGCGCGTACGACCGGGGGCGCACCGGCGTGGTGCCGGTCGAGGAGCTGGAGGCCTTCGCGGCCCAGTGCCTGCCGGGCTACACCTCGCTCGCCGAGTACCGGGCGCTGCAGCGGCGCCGGCGCATCGGGGCCCGCGCGATGCCGTTCCTCCAGCCGCTGGTGCTCTCGGCCGTCGCCGACCGGGGGCGCGAGTGGCTGTGGTGGCAGTCCTGGAAACGCCGAGGGATTTGATGAACCAGCAGCACCAACAGCACCACCTGCACCACCGCCCCGTTCCCGGGGCACCGCCGGCCCGGCGGCCCGCTGTCTCAGCGGGCCCGCGCCGCGGCCCGCGCGCCGCGGCCGCCCCCCCCCCC
>NZ_JBHYVA010000650.1:0-4823 GCF_042750055.1 Streptomyces sp. NPDC059456 | reverse complement strand
CGACGAGTCGCTCTGGCCGACCGGGCCCCCACGGCGCTCCGCGCCCTCGCCCACCGGCTCGCCGCGCGGCCCTCCACCGCCCGCGAGGACTACCCGCTGATCAGCGAACTCGTCCGCCGGGCCGGCTGCCCCGTGCCCACCACCGACGGCTGCGTCGAGGGCTGGGCGACGGCCGTACGGAGCTCCCGCGCCTCGCTCGTGGGCGCCCTGCGCCGCGACCCCCACCTCCGAGCGTTCGTCCCGCGCCTGTTCGACACCCCCGAACCGGTCACCCCCCTCGCCTGGGAATGCGAGCCCGGCGACCCCCACCAGTGGCCCACCGCGCTGGCCACCCTCGCCGCGGAAGGAGTCCTCGACCGAGCCGCCCTCCTCGACGGATGCACCGCCCGCCTGCTCCGCGGCGGCACCATGCCCGTACTCAAGCCCTACCGGGCCGTCCTGCAGGCCCTGCAACCGACCGAAGCGGAGGAGCGCGAGCGGACCGCCGACTGGATCGCGATCGCCGCCGACGCCCCGTCCTCCGTGGCCGGGTACGCGCAGCAGACGGTGGCCCGGCTCGCCTCGGCCGGACACGTCACCGCCGACCGGCTGGCAGAGATGTCGGCCGCGGTGCTCTTCCGCCCCGAGCGGGGGCTCGTACGGGCCCAGCTGGTGCTCCTCGGCAAGGCACTCGCCCGGGACCGGGCCGCCGCGCCCGAGCTGCTGCCGGTACTCGGCGAAGCGTTCGGCCACACGGACACCGACATCCAGGAGCGCGCGCTGAAACTGGCCGCCGCGCACCTCGGTGACGACGACCGGGTCCTGCGCGCCGAACTCGCCGACCGCGCACGCCTCCTGAGCCCGGTCCACCGGGCGCGGGCGGTGCAGGTCCTCGGCGCCGACGCCGCCCCCGACGACGAAGACACCGGCCCGTACGAGGAGCTCCTGCCGCCGCCCCCGCTCTCCGTACCGCTCGCCCCGGCCCCGGAGACGATCGCCGAAACCGTGGAGCTCGTCGCCGCCGTCGTCAACTCCCGTACCGAGAGGGTCGAGGAGTTCGAGCGGGCCCTGGACGGCCTGGTCCGCCACGCCCACCGCGACCGCGCCGCCCTGGCCGAGGCCCTGCGGCCCGCGCTCGCCGACCGCTACTGGCTCGACCCCGAACGCCGCCACCTGTACACCGGCGACCTGCCCGGCCTGGAACACGTCGCCGCCGCCGTCCTGGACGCCCGCCCCGCCGGGCAGGCGCGGCAGGCCCTCGTCAGCTGGCGCAGCGACTGCCACCACAGCGACGCGGCCGCCGCCCGGCACGCCCGCGTGGCGGAAGCCGCACAGCACATCCGCACCCGCCCGCTGCCCTTCCTCCTGGCCACCCCCACCCTGGACTCCGGAACCCTGGACCCGCACGTGCTCGTCGCACGGCTCGCCGCATACGCCCGCCAGGACGCCCGGCCCGCCCCGGCGGACTTCGCGCAGGCCCTGCTCCGCGTCCGCCGCGACGCGACCGCCCTGCCGGACGCGGCCGCGCTGGGCACCCCCGAGGGGGACAGGCTGGCCCACTGGCTCGGCGAGGGCGGCCGCCCCGCCGCCGTCACCCGCCGCACCGCGGCGCCCGAGTACCAACACCCCGGCGGCACACCCGACCAGCACGCCCTGGACACCGGCGAACGGGCCACCGTGCTGACGGAGTTCCCCGAGCAGTTCCGGGCCCTGGGGCGGGCGCGCACGGCACGGGGCCGCTGCTGGGACGGCGGAGCCCCCGAGTCCCTGATCGCCCTGCTGCCCGAGGACCGGGACACCCTGGCCGCCTGGTCCCTCCCCACCATCACGGCCTGCGCCCGCTACGACGAACGCGGCGGCACGGACATCCTGCCGGGGCTCGCCGCCGCCGGAGGCCCGGCCGGACCGGCCCTCCACCTCGCCGTCGCCACCGGACTCGGCGCCCGGCACGCCGAAGACCGGCTCCGCGCGGTGGACAGCCTCCTCACCCTTGCGGGCCGCGGCGACCTCGACACGGCACGCCTCGGCGCCGACCTCGCCGAACTGCTCGACCTGGGCACGGTCAAGCCCGGCCGCCTCGCCGACGCGCTGCGCACCACGGCCGCGACCGGCGCCCACGCCACGACCTGGGCGGTCCTCGCCGGCCTCCTGCCCGCCCTGCTCACCGGCTCCGCCGATCCGCGCGGTACGGGAGAACTCCTGGAGACGGCCGCGGCATGCGTCGAGCAGTCCGGTGCCGCCTCGCCGTGCCCCGCCGGCCTCGCCGAAACCGCGGCCCGCCCCGGCCGCTCCCGCCTCCTCACCCAGGCAACCCGCCTCCACGAGGCCCTGCACCGCAACGGGGGCGCCTAGGCCAGGCGGACCAGGAAGCCTGGGTCGGTGCCGCCACCGAAGCGGCGCATCCGACCGGTCGCCTGTCAGGCGAGTTCCAGCAGGCCGCCGAGGGATCCATGCCCTTGCGGTGCCTCTTGTGCGGGGTTCCGGGCGGCAGCCCTCCAGAGCCCATGACCGGCGGACTGGTGCATTCCGGTCCGCTCGGGCCCCTTCGCACCGGAGCGTCGAATTACGGAGTCCCCTGGTCGACCTGCCAGGGGATCTGCTGGAGCACGTCCTCAGGAGTCGGCGCGGCGTCCGGGTAGTACCGGCAGAACTCCCTGACAAGCGAGGCGTCGGCGGTCCCGAAGTCCCAACTCGTGCTGTCGAACTCCCGCAACACCACCCGCAGCTCATCACCCGCGAACCCCGCGAAGTCCGCATCGACAAACTGCAGGTTCGGCGCGACCAGGGCGAGTAGTTCCAGGGTGCCGATCCCGGCACCGGAGGCAGCCTTCTCGATCTGGGCAAACCCGGCATCGCGGCAGCCTGTGGCGTGCCCGAGGGTCTCGACCATGACCGTCTCGCACGCGTGCTGTGCTGTTCCCATGATGTCCTCATGCCGTGATGTGGTGGTCAGGCCGTCGACCCGGCCGGGCGGAGTACGATTGATGGATAGTTGGGCTGGAGGCGATCATCCGGAGACAATGCCCGCTCACGCAGGTATCTCCATTCGTTTTCGGCCCCGACGCATGCGCTTCGGGGGACCACGGACGAGCACATCCGGCATTGACCCTGTTGCAGCGACTTGATGCGCGGCCACTGCTCCATCATGGCGCCGCCTCAGCCGTTACCCTGTCTCGCTCTGGTGGGCCGAGAACCTGTCGAGGCTGCCCTCCGTAGCGCTGCAAGGACCGCAGTCCCCGACTGCCGCTTGCGTTTCACCCCCTGATCAAGGAGTTCCCCGCCGCATGTCCATACCGCCGCAACCGATGTCGTCCCCTGGGCCGTACCCGCCGCAGGGACCGTACGGATACCCGGGGCAGCAGGGCGCGCCGCAGGGTTGGTATCCGCCGCCGGTGTCGCAGAAGACCAACGTGCTGGCCATCGTCGCCTTCGTCATGTCGCTCGTCTGCGCGATTCCCCTGGTCCCGCTGGTCCTCGGCATCATCGCCCTGTCCCAGATCCGCAATCGGGGCGAGAAGGGCAAGGGCCTGGCCATCGCGGCCATTGCCATCCACGGCGCGACCATCGCGTTCTATGCGATCTTCGTGATCCTCGGGCTCACCGGATCGCTGGGCGACGCCGGAGACGCTTCCCAGCCGAAGCACGACACCGGAGGCCAGGTCAACGGCTCGGGATCCAGCAGCCAGATCAACGACATCCGCACGGGCGACTGCTTCAACACGGACGACGATCTGGCTGCCTACCAGGAGAAGGACGGCGGCCAGGCCCGCCGCTCGGTGCGCATCGTGTCCTGCGACCAGCCCCACAAGGGAGAGGCGTACGCCGTCTTCAACCTGGAGGACGGGGCGTACCCGGGCACGGACAAGGTCGTTGCGATCGCCGAGGAGAAGTGCGCGAGCACGAAGCTGGCCGACTACGTGGGCACGAACGCCAAGCTCTCACAGACGCTGGACGTGTACTACTACTATCCCCAGCTCACCTCCTGGACCTTCGGCGACCGCGAGGTCACCTGCTTCCTGGGCGACAGCAGCGGCGCGAGCACCGGCTCGCTCCGCTCCACCGGCTCCTGAACCGCTGCCGGCAGACGTCGACCACCTGACCGTGCCTGGTCGTACGCCGCCCAGCAGGGCGGCGGCGGCCGGTTCGGCCGTTCGGAAGTGGCTTGCGGTGCGGGGCGCGACGGGGCTCGTGGGGGCCCATCTGGGCGTTCATCCCGCCGGAGCGTGAGATGCCGCCGGTGAGCGGGCAGCGGGGCGAAGATCTCCCCGGCCGCTGCCGCGTGGGCGGCGGCCGGGGAGCGGAACCCCCTAGACCGGGCCGAACCACGTACAGGGTTCAGCCGGCGGGCAGCTCCAGCCCCGGTCGTCCAGACCGTCCGAGGCGGACGGGTCGCCGACGACGGAGCCGAAGGTGGACTTGGGCGGGGGCTCCTCCATCACGTAGCCGTTCGCTTTGGGGTCCTCCTCGGGGTGGTAGACACTCACCGCCTTCAGGAAGGGCTGGTACGTGTCCCAACGGCGCTCCACCGTCCCCAGCACGGGGAGGTTGAGCCGGGTTCCGCGTTCCGCGGCGCCCGCTTCGGACTTGTTGTACATGCTGCCTCCTTTCCCTCGCCGACGGCGGCGGCGGAACCCGCCGCCGACGGGCGGCCCTCACCTGAAGAGGGAGCCGATGGCCTTCGCGGCCAGAGGGATCAGCCAGGCGAAGTCCGCCTCGACGCCGCCGCTCTCGGTGCCCGCGGGCCCCCGGGGCGCGGGGGGGGGGGGGGCGCCGGGGGGCCGGGTCCGAGTGGCCCGGGCGGGCCGCCGGGGGCGGCGGGGGGGTTGGTGAGGGGGGTTTTTGTG
>NZ_JBHYVA010000649.1:0-4829 GCF_042750055.1 Streptomyces sp. NPDC059456 | reverse complement strand
GTCACGGTCCCTCAGCCGGGCGCTCGCACACGTCAGTCGTGCCAGGCCCCGGCCTCGTCGAGCAGCGGCTGGAGCGAGGCGAACACCGCCGGGGTGGCGGCGAGCGCCAGCTCCCCGGAGGCCGGCCGCCCGGGCCGCCCGCCCGTGAGCGCCCCGGCCTCCCGGGCGATCAGCTCGCCCGCGGCCAGGTCCCAGGGGTTGAGCCCGCGCTCGTAGTACGCGTCGAGCCGTCCGGCGGCCACGTCGCTGAGGTCCAGCGCCGCCGATCCGCCGCGCCGGATGTCGCGCACCCGGGGGATCACCTGCTGCGCGACGACGGCCTGCTGTTCCTTGCGCGCCTGGAGGTAGGCGAACCCGGTCCCGACCAGCGCCTGGTCCAGCGGCGCGGCCGCCCGGCACGCCAGCCTGACCCCGTCCAGCCAGGCCCCGCCGCCGAGCACCGCGTGGTACGTCTCGCGCCGCATCGGGGCCGCCACGACCCCGACCACGATCTCGCCCCCGTACTCCGCGGCGATCGACACGCTCCAGCTCGGCAGCCCGTACAGGTAGTTGACGGTGCCGTCGAGCGGGTCCACGACCCAGCGCACCCCGCTGGTCCCGGGGCTGTCCGCGCCCTCCTCGCCCAGCAGTCCGTCCTCGGGGCGCCGCTCCGCGAGGACGTCGGTGATCAGCTTCTCCGCCGCGATGTCCATCTCGGTCACCACGTCGATGGGGCTGCTCTTCGTCGCCGCCACCGCGAGGTCGGCCGGCCGTCCGTCCCGCAGCAGTTCCCCGGCCCGCCGGGCGGCGTCCAGGGCCACGTCCAGCAGCTCGGCCTTCAGCTCTTCGGAGATCACGGTCCGCCCTTCCTAGGCGTACGGGCTGTCGGCGCCCGCGGCCGCCGGCCGGGGCGCGCGCGCCGGGCAGCAGCCCGCCGCGCACAGGTCGTGGCTGGGCCCGAGCAGGCCCAGTGCGCAGCGCTGCGCCGGCTCGCCCCGCTCGGCGGCGGCGCGTTCCAGCACCAGTTCCCGCACCGCCGCCGCGAACCGCGGATCGGCCCCGACCGTCGCCGACCGCGCGGCCGGCAGCCCCAACTCGGCGGCCTTGGCGGTCGCTTCGGTGTCGAGGTCGTACAGGACCTCCATATGGTCCGAGACGAACCCGATCGGCACCATCACCACCGCGGGCGCCCCGGCGGCGTGCAGCGCCTCCAGGTGGTCGCAGATGTCCGGCTCCAGCCACGGGATGTGCGGGGCGCCGCTGCGCGACTGGTAGACGAGCTGCCAGGGCAGCTCCGTGCCCGTCTCGGCCCGCACCGCGTCCGCGATCACCTGTGCGACGTCCAGGTGCTGCCGGACGTACGCCCCGCCCTCGCCGTCGGCGGTGTGCTCCGCCGCGGGGCCGGAGGCGTCCGCCGCCGCGGTGGGGATCGAATGCGTGGTGAAGGCCAGGTGTGCGCCGGCGCGCACCTCCTGCGGCAGCGATTCCAGCGCCGCGAGGACTCCGTCGATCATCGGCTGCACGAAGCCGGGGTGGTTGAAGTAGTGGCGCAGCTTGTCCACCCGCGGCAGCTCGGCGACGCCCTCCGCCTCCAGCGCCGCGAGTGCGTCCGCGAGGTTCTCGCGGTACTGACGGCAGCCGGAGTACGAGGCGTAGGCGCTGGTCGCGAGCACCGCGATCCGGCGGCGCCCGTCGGCGGCCATCTCCCGCATCACGTCGGTCAGGTACGGGGCCCAGTTCCGGTTGCCCCAGTACACGGGCAGGTCCAGCCCGTGTTCGGCGAAGTCCTTGCGCAGCGCGTCCAGCAGTTCGCGGTTCTGCCCGTTGATCGGGCTGACCCCGCCGAAGCCGAAGTAGTGCTGCCCGACCTCCTTGAGGCGCTCGCGCGGGATGCCGCGGCCGCGCGTGACGTTCTCCAGGAACGGCACGACGTCGTCGGGTCCCTCGGGGCCGCCGAAGGAGAGCAGCAGGAGGGCGTCGTAGGGGGCGGCGAGGCCTTCGGCCGGGGGCGAGGCGGCGGCGCGGAGCTGGTCTGACATGGTTCGAATCCTGCCACCCGGCGTGCACGCGGGAGAACAGGCCGGTCCGCATACCGGGACGCACCACAGGTAAGGTGACCCTAAGTTCACTGCTCGAAAGATGTCGGTGTCGAACCTTCCCCGTGCGGGTGCCCTGTCGGCGGTCGTAACCTGTATGGGCCCGAGAAGTCCCTTACGGAGAGACCTTGCCCAGTCCCTACCGCGCGATCTTCGCGGCGCCCGGCACCAAGGCCTTCAGCGCCGCCGGCCTGATAGGCCGGCTGCCGATATCCATGGTGGGCGTCGGCATCCTCACGATGATCTCCGAGATCACCGGGCGCTACGCGATGGCCAGCGCCCTCACCGGCACCCTGGCCCTGGCCGCCGCCTTCATCGGCCCCCAGGTGTCCCGCCTGGTGGACCAGTACGGACAGCGGCGGGTGCTGCGCCCCGCGACCCTGATCTCCGTGGCCTCCGTCACCGGCCTGGTGCTGGCCGCGGCGAACGGACTGCCCGACTGGACCCTCTTCGTCTTCGCGGCCGTCGCGGGCTGCGTGCCGAGCGTCGGCTCGATGGTCCGCGCCCGCTGGACCGTGCTCTACCGCGACGCACCGCGCGAGCTGCACACCGCGTACTCCTTCGAGTCCGTGGTGGACGAGGTCTGCTTCATCTTCGGCCCGATCCTGGCCATCGGGCTGTCCACCACCTGGTTCCCGGAGGCCGGACCGGTCATCGCCGCCGGCTGCCTGCTCGTCGGCGTCTGGCTGCTCACCGCACAGCGCGCGACCGAGCCGGCGCCGCACCCCCGCAGCCAGGGCGGCGACCGCACCTCCGCCCTGCGCTCCCCCGGACTCCAGGTGCTGACGGCCACCTTCGTGGCGACCGGCGCGATCTTCGGATCCATCGACGTGTCCACCCTGGCCTTCGCCGAGGAGCAGGGCCACAAGTCCGCCGCCAGCTACATCCTGGCCATCTGGGCGGCCGGATCCTGTCTGGCCGGCATCGTCTTCGGTCTGCTCCACCTCAAGGGCCGTACCGAACGCCGCTGGGTACTGGGCATCTGTGCCATGGCCGTGAGTATGATCCCCCTCCTACTGGCCGGGAACCTTCCGTTTCTGGCCGTGGCGCTCTTCGTCTCGGGCCTCGCCATCGCTCCCACGATGATCACCACGATGGCCCTGATCGAAGCGCACGTACCGCGCGCGAAGCTCACCGAGGGCATGACGTGGATCACCACCGGCCTCGCCGTCGGTGTCGCGGTCGGCTCCTCGGTGACCGGTCTGGTCATCGACGCCGCCGGGGCCCAGCGCGGGTACGTCGTCTCGATCTCCGCGGGGGCCGCCGCGGCTGCGGTCGCGTTCGCGGGTTACCGCCGGCTGACGAGGCCGGCGCAAGGGGAGGAGCCCTCTAGCGATGGGGACGGCGACAGCAGCAGGCAAGAGCGGACCGGGGACACGGACCGCGTGGCATAACTGGGCGGGCAACGTCACGGCCGTACCCGCCCGGGTGGTGACCCCGTCCTCGGTCGAGGAGCTCCGGGAGGCGGTGCGGCGGGCCGCCGGGGACGGGCTGAAGGTGAAGGCGGTCGGCACCGGCCACTCCTTCACCGCGGCCGCCGCGACCGACGGGGTGCTCGTACGCCCCCAGGCGCTGGCCGGCGTCCGCGAGATCGACCGGGCCGCCGGCACCGTCACGGTGGCGGCCGGCACGGTGCTCAAGGACCTGAACGTCGCCCTGGCCCGGGAGGGCCTGTCGCTCACCAACATGGGCGACATCATGGAGCAGACGGTCTCGGGCGCCACCAGCACCGGAACCCACGGCACCGGCCGCGACTCGGCCTCCATAGCCGCCCAGATCCGCGGCCTGGAACTGGTCACCGCGGACGGCCGGCTGCTCACCTGCTCCGAGAAGGAGCATCCGGAGGTCTTCGCGGCCGCCCGGATCGGCATCGGCGCCCTCGGCATCGTCACCGCGATCACCTTCGCCGTCGAGCCGGTCTTCTTCCTGACCGCCCGCGAGGAGCCCATGGGCTTCGACCGGGTGACCGCCGAGTTCGAGCAGCACTTCGCGGAGAACGAGCACTTCGAGTTCTACTGGTTCCCGCACACCGGCAACTGCAACACCAAGCGCAACAACCGCAGCCAGGGCCCCGCCGCCCCGCCCGGAGCCGTGAGCGCCTGGGTCGAGGACGAACTGCTGTCCAACGGCATCTTCCAGGCCGTCAACTCCTTCGGCCGCGCGGTCCCGGCGGCCATCCCCTCCATCGCCCGGGTCGCCAGCCGCGCGCTGTCCGCGCGCACCTACACGGACATCCCGTACAAGGTGTTCACGAGCCCGCGCCGGGTGCGGTTCGTGGAGATGGAGTACGCCCTCCCGCGCGAGCAGGTGGTCGAGGCGCTGCGGGAGCTCAAGGCGATGGTCGACCGCTCCGGGCTGCGGATCAGCTTCCCGGTGGAGGTGCGGACGGCCCCGGCCGACGACATCGCCCTGTCCACGGCCTCGGGTCGGGAGACCGCGTACATCGCGGTGCACATGTACAAGGGCACCCCCTACCAGGCCTACTTCACGGCCGCCGAACGGATCTTCACCGCGCACGGCGGCCGGCCGCACTGGGGCAAGGTGCACACGCGGGACGCGGAGTACCTCGCCCGCGTCTACCCGCGCTTCGGCGAGTTCACCGCGCTGCGGGACCGGCTGGACCCGGACCGGCTGTTCGGCAACGACTACCTGCGGCGGGTCCTGGGCGAGTAACCCCGGTCAGGGGGAGCCCGGCTGCCCCTTTCCGCTCGCGGGCGGGGTGGGCGTCGGCGTCGGCTCCGGGGTGGGCATGGG
>NZ_JBHYVA010000648.1:0-4830 GCF_042750055.1 Streptomyces sp. NPDC059456 | reverse complement strand
CCCCGCGCCGCGGGGGGTATCGCGGCCGGGGGGCGCCCCCGGGGGGGGGGGGCGCCCGCCCCCGCCACGATCGGGGACCGGGTGGGGGACGGCCCCTTGGTGGCGCTCACCGGAGCCGCGCGCAGGGTCGTCCGGCCCGACCTGGTTCCGCAGTGGCTGCCGCAGGTCCCCGGAGCCGCCGCCCGCACGCTGCCCCCGACGGGGCGGGTGGGCGCGGTGGCCGTGTACTACCCGGCGTGCGTGAACCGGATCTTCGGCGGCCCCGCCGGGCGGCCCGGCCCCTCCCTGCCCGAGGCGGTGGTGGCGGTCTCGGAGCGGGCCGGGAAGCCGGTGTGGATCCCAGGCGACGTCGGGGGCACCTGCTGCGCGACGATCTGGCACTCCAAGGGCTACGACGCCGGGAACCGGGTGATGGCCAACCGGATCGTGGAGGCCGCCTGGGGCTGGACGGCCGGCGGGCGGCTGCCGCTGGTGGTCGACGCCTCCTCGTGCACGCTGGGCCTCGCGCGCGAGGTGGTCCCGTACCTCACGGACGACAACCGGGCGCTGCACGCGGAGCTGAAGGTCGTCGACTCGGTCGTGTGGGCTGCGGACGAGCTGCTGCCCCACTTGGAGGTCCGGCGCACGGTGGGCTCGGCAGTGCTGCATCCGACGTGCTCCATGCACCACTTGGGCGACGTGGCGCAGCTGCGGGCGGTGGCCGCGGCCTGCGCGACGGAGGTGGTGGTTCCGGACGATGCGGGCTGCTGTGCCTTCGCGGGCGACCGGGGCATGCTGCATCCGGAGCTGACGGCCTCGGCGACGGAGCGCGAGGCGGCGGAGGTGACCTCGCGCGCCTTCGACGCGCACCTGTCGGCGAACCGGATGTGCGAGGTGGGCATGGACCGGGCCACCGGCCGCAGTTACCGATCCGCGCTGCTGGAACTGGAGTGGGCGACCCGGCCTTGACGCGGCGGTCCACGGCCGGACGCACCGCACACCCCGCAGCGCAGGGCCTTGGCCAACGCAAAATCGATTGCCCGGGGCCGGTCCGGAAGGCGAACCTTGCACGGTTTGGACCACTCGACCAGTCATGGGGCGTCATGCAGATCAGCGATCTTCCGTATCCGGATCCCGGGGTACCCGACGCCCGCTCCGGCCCGCGCTTCCTGGTGTGGCTGGGGCGTGGCCAGATCGGCGGTCAGATCAAGAGCCTGTGCTGGGGACTGGTGCACTTCTGCGGCGTCGCCGGGCTGCCGTACGCGGTGGGCATGGGCGTCGACGCGGTCGTCCGGCGCGACGGCACCCGGCTGCTCCTCGTCGGCGCGCTGCTGGTGCTGATCGGCGTCGCCGTCTCGGCCGGCGACGCGATGCTCCACCGCACGGCCGTGACGAACTGGATCACCGCCGCCGCCCGGGTGCAGCAGCTGCTCGCCCGCAAGACCGCCGAGCTGGGATCCGCCCTGACCCGGCGGGTCGCGGCGGGCGAGGTGGTCGCGGTCTCCACCGGTGACGTGGAGAAGATCGGCTGGTTCGTCGAGGCGGTCTCCCGCTTCCTGGCCGCCGCCTGCTCCGTCGTGGTCATCTGCGTCGGCCTGCTGTTCTACGCGCCGTCGATCGGTGTGGTCGTCGCGATCGGCGTTCCCGTGCTCGCCCTGTCCGTCCTGCCGCTGCTGCCGCGCGCCACCCAACGCGCCGACGTCCAGCGCGAGAAGGCCGGCAAGGCCACCGAACTCGCCTCGGACACGGTGGCCGGCCTGCGGGTGCTGCGCGGCATCGGCGGCGAGGAGCTGTTCCTGGGCCGCTACCGCGAGGCCTCCCAGGAGGTCCGCAAGGCGGCCGTGCGCAGCGCCCGGATGTGGGCGCTGATCGCCGCGATCCAGGTGCTGCTCCCGGGCGCCCTGCTGATCACCGTGGTCTGGTACGGCTCCGTGCTCGTGCTGGACGGCCGGCTGGAGGTCGGTGAACTCGTCGCCGCCTTCAGCGCGGTGGCCACGATGCTCTACCCGCTGCGGCACTTCGAGGAGATCGCGATGGCGTACTCCTTCTCCAGGCCTTCCGCCCAGCGGGCCGCCCGGGTGCTGTCGCTGGCGCGTACGGACGCTCCAGGGCCGGCGGAGTCGGCCGCCGCGGCGGCGCAGCCCCCGGCGCCGGGCGGCGACCTGTACGACCCCGTGACCGGACTGCTGGCCCCGGCCGGCCGGTTCACCGCCGTGGTGTGCGGGGATCCGGACCTGGCGGGCCGGCTCGCCGAACGCCTCGGCGGCCACCCGGCGGACGACGGCCCGGCCGCCGACCGGGTGTCGGTGCTGCTGGGCGGCGTCGCACTGGACGAGCTCGCGCTGGACACCGCGCGCACGCTGGTCCTCGTACAGGACAAGGACCCGGTGCTGCTGTCCGGGACCCTGCGCGACCTGTTCGCCGTACCGTCCTCCGGGGCGGTCGAGGCCGGGGCGGCGCTGGCCGCCGCCCAGTGCGGGGACGTCCTGGACGCGCTGCTGCAGTCGGCGCCGGACGGTGTGGAGGACCCGATGGACGCGCGGATCACCGAGCGCGGCCGGTCCCTGTCCGGCGGGCAGCGCCAGCGGCTCTCGCTGGCCCGGTCCCTGGCCACCGACCCGGAAGTGCTGGTGCTGGACGAGCCGACCTCGGCGGTCGACTCGCACACCGAGGCGCGGATCGCGGAGGGGATCACGGCCCTGCGGGCCGGGCGCACGACGGTGGTGCTGGCCTCGTCGCCGCTGCTCCTGGACCGTGCCGACCGGGTGGTCCTCATCCACGACGGTGCGGTCGCCGCGACCGGTACGCACCGCGAACTGCTGCACGGCGAACCGCTCTACCGGGCCGTCGTCACCCGCGAGACCGAAGAGGAGCAGCGGGTGGCACGGATGGAACCGACCCGGCTGGAAGAAGCCCGGCTGGAAAAGGCACTCACAGAGATCGAGGAATCGGCATGATCGGCGTGGCGCCGCCGCACTACGATCCGGCGGCCCCCGAGTCGGCCGCCACCCTGCCCGTGGGCTCGACGCAGACCGTACGGGGCTATGTGCGCGGCCTGTTCCGGCGGCATCGGCGGGCCTTCCTGGTGCTGGTGGCCGTCAACGCGGTGGCGGTGATCGCCTCCATGGTCGGCCCGTACCTGCTCGGCCGGGTGGTCGACCGGCTGGCGGAAGGCGCGCGCGAGCTCCATCTGGGGCGCGTGGCCCTGCTGTTCGCGCTGGCCCTCCTGGTCCAGACGTCCTTCGTCCGGCTGGTCCGGCTGCGCGGGGCGATGCTCGGCGAGGAGATGCTCGCCGATCTGCGCGAGGACTTCCTGGTGCGCTCCGTGGGCCTGCCGCCGGGCGTGCTGGAGCGGGCCGGTACCGGTGACCTGCTGTCGCGGATCACCACCGACATCGACCGGCTGGCCAACGCGATGCGCGAGGCCGTGCCGCAGCTGGCCATCGGCGTGGTCTGGGTCGGGCTGCTCTTCGGGGCGCTCACGGTGACCGCGCCGCAGCTGGCCCTGGCCGCGCTGGTGGCACTGCCGGTGCTGGTGATCGGCTGCCGCTGGTACTTCAGGCGGGCGCCGTCGGCGTACCGCTCGGAGGCGGCCGGGTACGCGGCGGTCGCGGCCGCGCTCACCGAGACCGTGGACGCGGGCCGTACCGTCGAGGCGCACCGCCTCGGGCCGGCCCGGATCGCCCTGTCCGAGCGGCGGATCAAGGAATGGACGGCCTGGGAGCGGTACACGCTGTTCCTGCGGACCGTCCTCTTCCCCGTCGTCAACGTCACCTACGTGACGATCCTCGGCTCCGTTCTGATGATCGGCGGCTACTGCGTGCTCCGGGGCTGGATGTCGGTGGGACAGCTGACCACGGGTGCGCTGCTGGCACAGATGATGGTCGATCCGATCGGCCTGATCCTGCGCTGGTACGACGAGCTGCAGGTCGCCCAGGTGTCCCTGGCCCGCCTGGTGGGCGTACGGGAGATCGAGCCGGACGCCGGTGACGCGGGCGTGGCCCCGGCGGGGCGGGACGTCCGGGCCGACGGGGTCCGCTTCGGCTACCGGGAGGGCGTGGACGTACTGCACCAGGTGTCGATGACCGTGCCGCCGGGCACCCGGATGGCGCTCGTCGGCCCTTCCGGGGCGGGCAAGTCCACGCTGGGCCGGCTGCTGGCGGGCATCTACGCGCCGCGGACCGGCGAGGTGACCCTCGGCGGGGCCGAGCTGTCGCGGATGACGGCGGAGCGGGTGCGCGAGCAGGTGGCGCTGGTCAACCAGGAACACCACGTGTTCGTGGGCTCGCTGCGGGACAACCTGCGGCTGGCGCGCACGGGTGCGCAGGACGCGGAGCTGTGGGCGGCGCTGGGCGCGGTGGACGCGGACGGCTGGGCCCGGGCCCTGGAGGGCGGTCTGGACACCGAGGTGGGCTCGGGCGGTACGGCGCTGACCCCGGCGCAGGCACAGCAGACCGCGCTGGCCCGGCTGGTGCTGGCGGACCCGCACACGCTGGTGCTGGACGAGGCCACGTCGCTGCTGGATCCGCGGGCCGCACGGCATCTGGAGCGCTCGCTGGCCCGGGTGCTGGACGGCCGCACGGTCATCGCGATCGCCCACCGGCTGCACACCGCGCACGACGCCGATGTGATCGCGGTGGTGGAGGGCGGCCGGATCAGCGAACTGGGCTCGCACGACGAGCTGGTCGCGGCGGACGGCGCGTACGCGGCGCTGTGGCGCTCCTGGCACGGCTGACCCGCCCGCCCCGGCCGTCGTACGAGGCCCCCGGCCCCCCCCGCCCCCCCGGGGTCCCCGGGCGGCCCCCGGCGCGTGAAAACCAAAAAGCGCCCCCCACACCCCAAGCGACGCTC
>NZ_JBHYVA010000647.1:0-4835 GCF_042750055.1 Streptomyces sp. NPDC059456 | reverse complement strand
CTGCTCGATAATCCGGATCATGACGGGTACCCTACGGGGGGGGAACCCCGTCCGGGACGGGACGGGGCGGGTGGGAGCGGCGGTGTGCCGCACCCGTCCCGTACGGGGCTCGGGCGCCCCGTACGGAAGTCTTTGTCGCGGGCGGTGACCAGCGCGCAGCCGATGCCGGCGGTGGTGGCGAGGACCGCACACAGGGTCCACAGGGTGGTGGCGCCCCACTCGTCGAGGACCCAGCCCCCGCCCGCGGGGGCCAGGAACGCGGCGATCGACCAGGCGCCGCCGTACATGCCCTGGTAGCGGCCGCGCCGGTCGGCGGGGGCGCGGTCGGCCGTGACGGCGATGCCGGCGGGTGCCTGGAGGATTTCGCCCAGGGTCCAGACGAGGACCGTGCAGGTGAAGGCCGCGACGCTGTCCGCGAGCATGGTCAGGCCGAAGCCCCAGCCGAGGAGGAGGCCGGCGGCGAGCAGGACCATGGGGCGCGAGCGTCCGCTCACCAGCCGGGTCAGGGGGATCTGCAGGGCGACGACCATCAGCCCGTTCGCTGCGCTGACCAGGCTGTACATCTCGGGAGAGTGGCCCTCACGGGTCATCACGACGGGGAGGGTGGAGGACCCCTGTTTGAAGACCACGGCGAAGAGGGCTGTCATCAGGACGAAGAACATGAAGGAGCCGTCGCGGTGGACCGGCCCGGACGAAGGCCCTGACGGCGGCCCGGACTTCGGCCCGGCCGCAGCCGCGGACCGCGCCGCCGCGGCGGGGCGGGTTTCGGGGACCTTCGCCAGCACCAGGATCCCGCAGAGCAGCGTCGCGGCGCCGTCGGCCAGGAAGATCAGGGCGTAGCCGTGGGCGACCATGAGCCCGGCCAGCACCGCCGCGATCGCGCCGCCCGCGTTCAGCGCCCAGTAGTTCAGGGCGAAGGCCCGCTGGCGGTCCTCGGGCGGAACGAGGTCCGTGAGCGAGGCCTGCATCGCCGGCCGGACCGCGGTGGCGCCGAGCCCCATGGCCAGGGCGGACGCGGCCACGGCCCACGGCGTGTCGCTGACCCCGAGCAGGGCCATGCTCGCCGCCGTCCAGAGGTGGGCGCCGAACATGGTCGTACGGCGCCCGATCCGGTCGGCGAGCACTCCGCCCAGGAACGTGCCGCCGATCCCGCCGAGTCCGACGAGGGACATGACGAGCCCCGCGTACGAGGCCGAGTAGCCGCGCCCGGCGGTGAGCGACAGGGCCAGCATGGGACCGGCGAACCCGCCGATCCAGTTGACCAGGATGCTCAGCCAGATCCACCAGAACGCCGCCGGCAGCCCGCGTAGGGCCGCCGGGTCCCTCAGGCGCGCCCCCGCCGGGCGGTTCACCGACGGCCCGCCGGGTCCGCGGGTGACCCGCCGTCCGGGAGGTACGGCAGGCTGAACTCCGGCCGGGCCGGGGCTCCGCCGTCGGCCTGTCCGGCCAGCTGCTCCAGGAGGCCGGGCTCGCGGACGGCCGCGGCCAGGACCTCGCGCAGGTCCTCGTACCAGCCCCGCGCCCGGTCCGCGGTGGCGAACCTCGGCAGGTCCTGGCGTACGAGGGAGTGGTTGCGGGCCAGGTGGACGAGCAGGCGCCGCAGCAGGTCCCCGGCGGAGGGCAGCCGGGTGCCGAGGGTCAGGTGGAGCGAGGGGCGTCCCTCGACCGCCTTGACGGTGTGCCACCAGCCCCGCGGCAGGTAGAGCACGTCGCCGTCGGTGAGTTCCCCGGACCAGCCGGCGGCGCCGTCGGCCGGAGGGACGGGGGTGCTGAGGACTCCCACGGGGTGTTCCTCGGTCGGCGGGTGGATGTCCCAGTGCTTGGCGCCCTCCGCCTGGAGGATGAACACGTCGTGGTCGTCCCAGTGCGTGTGGAAGCCCTGTTCGGCCCCGCCCAGGTTCACGTAGAGGTTGGCCTGGACGAGGGAGCGCACGGATCCCTCGACGGCGGTGGCCAGGTCCCGTAGCGGGGCGTGGAGTTCCTCGATGCCGTCGATGACCAAGGTGGTGCCTGCGCCGAGCACCTCCTGGAGCCGCTCCGGGCGGAGCCGCGCGGGGCGGCCGCGCGGGGACAGCTGGGGGACGGGCTCGGCGCAGGAGCCCAGGGGCACCCCGTCGGCGGACCGCACCAGGTGGATGCGGGAGGTGTCGGTGCGGGCCGCCGCGAGGACCTCGTTGAGCTGGGGCCAGCCGAAGAGGCCGCGGAAGCGGCGTTCCCGCCCCCGGACGACGACGGGTTCGGACCCCAGCCGGTGCCGGAGGAACTCCGGCTCGGCGAGCGGGGACAGCAGGCCGGCGAGCCCGTCGGCGGGGGCGCAGTCGGGTGCGCCCGCCTGGAGAATTTCCACAGCTGCTCCGGGTTCCTCGGTGTGTGTGTGGGGGGGGACGGGGTGTTGGGGGGGGGACGGGGTGTGGGGGGCAGGTCAGCCGGCCGCCGGGACGGGCGTCAGCGTGTCCCGGATCAGGTCGTGGGGAGGGGCTGCCACCAGGTAGAAGTGGTCTCCCCGTACGGCTTGTTCACGGACGCAGCCCGAGGTCAGCTCGCTCCAGGGCCGGCAGTCAGCGTCCGCGTCGGCGTCCCCGGTGAGGGTGGTGACGGGGCACCGCACGCTCGGGGCGCGGCCGGCGTCGGTACCGGAACCGGGGGCGTAGGCGTGGAACATGGCCGCGTCCGCCCGTACGTACGGCAGTACCAGCTCCTGGAACTCGGGGTCGGCGGCCAGTTCCGGATCGGTGCCGCCGAGCGTGAGGAGCCGTTCGATGACGGCCGGGTCGTCGTCCTCGTCCGGGTCGGCCCAGTCCTCGGCGGACGGGTACGGGGCGTCGCGGGAGCCCGATGCGAACAGGTGGACGGGGTCGATCCCGCGGGCCTCCAACGCCGCCGCGGTCTCCAGGGCGATCGGCGCGCCCATGCTGTGGCCGAACAGGGCCAGCGGGCGGTCGGCCAGGGGGGCCACGGCGTCGGCGACGGCGCGGGCGAGTGCGCGCAGGTCGGTCGCCACCGGCTCGGCGAGCCGTTCGGCGCGGCCGGGGTAGCGGACCGCGTACACCTCGACCCCGGGGATCCGGTGGCCCCAGTCGCGGAAGAAGGACGCGGATCCCCCGGCGTGGGGGAAGCAGATCAGGCGGGCGACCGGATCGGCCACGGGGGCGGTGCGGTGCAGCCACAGGCCGGTGTCGGCGCTCGCGTGGTACGGGTCGGTCGTGGGGTCGGTGGTCACTTGGCGGTCTCCTGAGCCGGGTCCTGCCGTCGGGCGCGCAGGGCGCGGGCGCGGCGCGCGGCGGCGCGGCGCTCGGCCGAGGCGGCGGTGTCGGCGCCTTCGGTGGAACCGTCGCCGTCGCGCAGCATCGCGACCTGCGCGGCGACGGTGGTGTGCTTGAACAGCGCGATCACCGGCGGCCGCTTGCCGGTATGGCGTTCCAGGGCCTCGCGGAGCTGGAACATCGCCAGGGAGTGGCCGCCGACGTCGAAGAAGTTGGCGTCCAGCGGCACGTGGGGGGCCTTCAGGACCTCGGCCCAGGCGGCGGCGACCTGTGCGGTCAGGTCGCCCCGGGATGCCGGCGCGGCGGCGGTGGGGGTCGGGGTGTGAGCGGCGCCGGGGAAGGGCTGCAGCTCGTCGGCCCGGGCCTGCAGGGCCGCCCGGTCCGCCTTGCCGTTGACGGTGCGGGGGAACGCGTCGAGGCAGACGATGCGGGCGGGGACCATGACGGCCGGCAGCCGGGCGGCGAGCTGCTCGCGCAGCGACTCGGCAGCCGGAGCCGGACCGGACGGGGTGAGGACGAAGGCGGTCAGCAGGCTCGCGCCGGTGTCCGGGACGACGACGGCTTCGCGCACGCCGGACAAGGCCGACAACTGCGCCTCGATCATCGGGAGTTCGACCCGGTGGCCGCGGATCTTGACCTGGTGGTCGCGGCGGCCGAGGAAGGCGAGGGTGCCGTCGGCGTTCCAGCGGGCGCGGTCGCCCGTCCGGTACATCCGGGCCCCGGGCGTGTCCGTGAACGGATCGTCGAGGAAGGCGTGCGAGGTCGCCTCCGGACGGCCGTGGTAGCCGCGGGACACCCCGGCGCCGCCGATGAACAGCTCGCCCTCGGTGCCGGGCGGCACCGGGCGCAGTGCTTCGTCGAGGACGTGGAGCGTCGCACCGGGGACCGGCCGGCCGATGGAGACGGGGCCGGGGGCGTCGAAGCGCCGGTAACTGGCCCAGACGGTCGCCTCGGTGGGGCCGTACTCGTTGACCAGCGCGGTGGGTCCGGTGCGCACGGCGAAGTGGCGTTCAACGAGTTCGGGCGGCAGGGGTTCGCCCGCCACGATGACGGTTTCGAGGGAGCTCAGGCGCTCGCCGCCGAGTGAGCGCGCGGCGTCGAGCAGGACGCTGTAGAGGGAGGGCACGCACAGGAGCCGGGTGACGCGGTGGCGCTCGACGAGCTCGACCAGCCGCTCCGGGTCGCGTACCTCGTCGGGGGTGGCGACGACCAGATGGCCGCCCGCCGTGAGGGTGCCCCAGAGGCCGGCCACCGAGGAGTCGAAGGCCAGCGGGGAGACGAGGAGGAAGACGGGCCGTCCGGGGTAGACCGTGCGGCGGGCCAGCGTGGAAGCGGCCAGCTGGCCGTGCTCGACGACAACGCCCTTGGGTTCGCCGGTGCTGCCCGAGGTGTAGATGAGGTACGCGGCGTCGTCGGCCGCCACCGGGACGCCGGGCGACTCCGGCTCGCGGCCGCGGGCCGCGCCGCCGCCCGGTCGGTCGGCGGCCCGGTGCCGGGCGGGGGTGGCGGCGGCGGCCCCGGGGTCGTCGAGCCCGGTGTGACGGGGGGGGGGTTGCTCGGGGTGGTGGTCGG
>NZ_JBHYVA010000646.1:0-4843 GCF_042750055.1 Streptomyces sp. NPDC059456 | reverse complement strand
CGCCGGGGCGGCGGCGCGGCCCTGCTTCGCCGGCGCGGTGGTCCTCGACGCGGTGCGGACGGTCGCGGCCCGGCGGACGGACGGCGGGAACGCCTACCGGATGCTGGCCCGCAAGGACGACCACCCGCCGACCGGGCCGGCGACCGGGGAGGTGCGGTGACGGCCGCCCGCGGCGGCGCCGCGTCCGGGGACCCGTCGCCCCCCGACGCCACGCCTGCCGTCCCGCCACGTCCCGCCGCCGCGCCGCCCGTTCCCGCACTGCGCGCCCCCGCGCCGCCCGATGGCGCGCCACTCGCCCAGGCTCCGCCCGACGCACCGCCGCTCGGTCCGGTGCCGGCAGGGACGCCGGCCGTGAACCCACCGCCCGTGGGGCCCGTGCCGTCGGATCTGGCGCGGCGGGTGACCGCCGACCCGCTCTTCCGGCTCGTCGCCCACGCCCTGGAGGCCGCACACGGCCGGACCCCGGCGGCCGTCTGGAGCGCCCCGTACGCCTTCCACCTGGAATCCCCCGGGCTGGTCGCGGCGGCCGGCTGGCCGGTGGCGGCCGCCGCCGCTCCGCGTGCCGACGGGTTGGTGCGGCTCAGCTCCCTCGGGCATCCCGCCGACAGCTGCGATCTTCCGCTGCGGCCGGCCGGGCCGCCGCCCGCCGCGCCCGCCTGGGCCGTCCGCCCGTACGCCCTCGTGCGGGCGCTGGCCCGCGCCGGGTTCGGGCGCGGCGGGACCGACCTGCACCTCCAGGGCTCGCTGACGGAGGCCGCGGGGCTGGCCACGGCGGAGCCCGCCGACTGCGCGATCGCGCTCGCGGTGGCCGACGTGCACACCCCGGCGGGCGCGGAACCGGACCGGGCCGGGCTCGCCGGGCTGCTCGCGCGAGAGCTGCCGGACGGCGACGACGCGCTGCGCGCCGCGGTGCTGTTCGCCCGCCCCGGCGAGGCCCTGCGGCTCGGCTCCGGGCGGGAGCGGCACCCTGTCGGTTTCGACCCGCCCGCGTCCGGGACGCGGCTGGTGCTCCTGGCCGTCCGGGGCGATCCCGCGGACCGGCCGGCCGAGCTCGCCCGGGCGGTGGCCTGCGCCCGCCGGGCCGGGGCGCTGAGCGCCTGGCCGCCCGGGCTGCGGCCGGGACGCAGCGTGCTGGTGCTGCTGCCCCGGTCGCGCCTGACGGCGGTTCGGGCCGCCGTGGCGGAGGACTTCCGCCGGCGGGACCGGCCGGCCCCGCGCTTCCTGAACATCGCCGTGGCCGGTGCGGCCCGGCGGGAGGAATGAACCACCGAGACCGAGGAGGAACCGCTGATGCCCTCATCCCTGGCCGCCACGAGACGCCGGGCCCGCAGGTCCGCGCTGGTGGCCGCGGTCGGCGCGCTCGGCCTGCTGGGCGCCTTCACCGTGACCGGTTCGCAGGCGGCGGACGGCGGCGGACGGCCGCCGCGCACGACGGCCGCCGCCGCGGGACTGCCCGCGTACGACCACGTGGTGGTCGCCGTCTACGAGAACAAGCAGTACGGGGAGATCATCGGGAGTGCGAACGCCCCGTACCTGAACCAGCTGGCGAACGGCGGCGCGAGCCTGACCGGCATGAAGGCCCTGACCCACCCCAGCCAGCCGAACTACTTCAACCTGTTCTCCGGCTCCACCCAGGGCATCACCGGGGACGGCTGCTACGCCCCGCAGTCGATGGGCGCGGCCAACCTCGGCCAGGAGCTGATCGCGGCCGGCAGGACGTTCGCCTCGTACAACGAGGACCTGCCGGCCGAGGGGTCCACGGCCTGCACCGACGGGCAGTACGCGCAGAAGCACAACCCGTGGTTCGCCTTCGGGAACGTGCCGCTGAACACCGGGAAGACCTGGGCCCGGTTCCCGCAGAACGACTTCGCCGCGCTGCCGGACCTGTCCTTCGTCGTGCCGAACCTGTGCAACGACATGCACTCGTGCCCGGTGACCACGGGTGACACGTGGACGAGGAACAACCTCGACGCGTACGCGCAGTGGGCGAAGACCCACAACAGCCTGCTGGTGCTGACGTGGGACGAGGACAACTACCTCGGTTCCAACCAGATCGCGACGGTGTTCTACGGCGCGAAGGTGAAGACCGGCAGGTACGCCACCGCCGTCAACCACCACCATCTGCTGCGCACGCTGGAGGACCTGTTCGGTACGGCGTCGCACGCGGGCAACGCGGCGAACGTGCAGCCGATCACGGAGGTCTTCGACGTCTCCACGACCCCGACGCCCACACCCACACCCACGCCGACGCCCACGCCGACGCCCACGCCGACGGGCGGTGATCTGAGGCTGGCCGACCCCGGCCCGCAGACCTGCACGTTCAACCAGACCTGCACCATCCGCCTCACCGCCACCGGAGGAAAACCCGCCCTGCACTACGCCGCCACGGGACTGCCCCTCGGACTCGCCATCGACACCACCACCGGCCGCATCACCGGCAGACCATGGGCCAACGGCACCCTCCGGATCACCGCCACCGTCACCGACTCCACCCCCCGCACCGCCACCACCGCCTTCCCCCTCACCGTCAACTGGTTCTGAACCGCCGGGGGCGGGGGCGGCCGTGTGCCGCCCCCGGCCGTCCCGCCCCGCCCGGACCGCTACAGGTACGGGTCGAAGGGGATGCCGGCGGGCTCGGCCTTCGCGAGGTGGGAGGAGAAGGCTCCGTCCTTCAGACCGAAGTGCGCGCTGCCGAAGTCGGCCTGGCTGAGCTTGTCCCGCAGCGTCGCCGGGTAACCGGACCAGCCGACCAGCGCGGGGAACTGCCAGGTGCCGCGGTGGTTCTCCGGCGGTTCGTCATTGCCGTTCGCCGCCCGGAAGCAGTGCGTGCTCACGCCGTCCTTGTGGTAGACGATCTTGGGGTGGGTTCCTTCCCAGCGGATCTGGTCGCGGGTGTGGAGGGTGAAGTCCCCGTGGTTGGAGGTGGCGACGTACTTGGCCTCGTTGCCCTGGATCCACACCACCACGTGTTCCCAGTCGTGGCGGTGGCCGCCGAGGCTGATGCCGGGGACGGCCTGGTCCTTCTCGAAGTACAGCGCGTACACGACGGCACACCAGCCGTTGTTGCAGGTGGCGCGGGAGTAGCCGTTGGTGTTGGCGAGGTCCGAGGCGTCACGGCAGCTGCCGTCGAGGGCTCCGGTGGGCTTGAGGCCGCCGTTCAGGACTCCGGTGGGGCCGATGGCGGGGGTCGGATAGCAGCCGTCCGTGTCGTAGTCGTACGCCGGCTGGAAGGTCGTCTCGATGGCTTCGGCGTTGGCGGGGAGCGCCGGGGGCGGAGCCGCGAAGGCGGTCTGCGGGAGGGCGACGACCAGCGCGAGGGCGGCGCCGACGACGAGGGATGATCTCCGGATGGGGTGACGCGTCCGCACAGCAGGCCTCCGGGCCGATCGGTTCGGGGGTGCGCAGGGTCTCCGGCCGGGACGGCCGGCACGCCCGGAGCATCATTCGCGAACCCGCGGGTCCCGGCAAGCCTTCGCGACTTCCAACTCCCCTTTTTCCAGGTGGAGTTGAAGCGATCCCGAGTGCCGGACGGACATCGGACCGCCGCCGGGTCCCCACCCCGGCGGCCGCGGGCCCGGGTCCCGCGTCGCGACGTTCGGTTCCCGCGCGAAACAGTGACATGCATCACGGCGCACCGAGCGGTCACGGAAGCATTACGTCCGCTCAAGCCTCCCCGACATGTCGATATTTGTCCCACCGGAATCGACATGCCCGTCTTCACCGGAATGGTCATCTCGGGCACCGGGACGATCCTCGGCAACTTGCCATGTCGCAGGCGGGTCTGATGGACGGTCCTCGTCCGGCGCGTCCTGCCGCGGCCACGGTCTGCATGACTGTCCGCCCTTTTCAAGCCCGGTTCCCGGCGCTGCCGCACGGGCGGCCGGCGAGACTTGCCAGCCCGTTGCGGGGCTTCTAAGAATGGCGGCCCGGCCCCGGCGCTCCAGCAGCTCAGGCGCAGGACGCATCGCAGAAACCACGTGAGGTCACGAATGCACAAGCACCGCAAGAAGACGCACTACAAGAAAATAACGATCGCCGCCGTCACCCTGGGCCTCGTGGGCATCCCCACGGCCGCCATGGCGTGCCTGCACACCGACGGGCCCGGCTCGGCACGGGCCGGCCGGCACGGGGCGCACCCCCCCCACGGTGCCCCTTCGCCCAGCGAGTCGCTCCAGATCCTGGCGGCGCCGACGGACACCCCGGTGGACCCGGCGACGGCAACGACGACGGCCACGGACACGGCCACGCCGGCCGGGCAGAACACCGGCGCTCCGCAGACCACCGCGCCCGCTCCCGAGGCGCCGAGGCCGCCCGCGGCGGTGAAGCCCGCGAAGCCGGCCCCGGCCCGCCCCTCGGCTCCGGCCGTCCCGGCGAAGCCGGCCGCCCCGGCCCCCACGGCATCCGGCCCGGCGGCCGAGGTGGTGGCCCTGGTGAACGAGGAGCGTGCCAAGGTCGGCTGCCCCGCGCTCACCGTCAACGCGAAGCTGACGGCCGCGGCCGTCAACCACAGCCAGGACATGGCCGCGCACTCCACCATGTCGCACACCGGCTCCGACGGCTCGGACCCGGGCCAGCGCATCGCCGCCAGCGGGTTCAGCTGGATGACCTACGGCGAGAACGTCGCCTACGGGTACAGCACGCCCGAGCAGGTCATGACCGGCTGGATGAACAGCCCCGGGCACCGGGAGAACATCCTCAACTGCGCGTTCAAGGAGATCGGCGTGGGCCTCGCGCAGCCGAACTCCTACTGGACGCAGGACTTCGGCACGGCCCGCTGATCCCTGTCCGGACCACCCGGACGGGTGAGCCCCCCACCACGGCCGCGAGGGTGAGCCGGGGGCGG
>NZ_JBHYVA010000645.1:4028-4844 GCF_042750055.1 Streptomyces sp. NPDC059456 | reverse complement strand
GCCCAGCGGGAACGACAGGTCGCCGGTGTGGACGTCGTACACCGGGTCGAAACCGCGCCACGAGAGGAAGGCCAGGTAGCGGCCGTCCCGGGTGAAGACCGGATTCTCGTCCTCGAACCGGCCGTTGGTGACGTCCACGATCGAACGCGGGCCGGGGCCGGAGATCCGGGCCATCTTGATCTGGCGCAGCGAGCGCCCGATGCCCGGGTGCGACCAGGTCAGCCAGGCCCCGTCGGGCGAGAACGCCAGGTCGGTGACCGGTCCGTTGATCGACCGGATCAGCTCGGTGACCTCGCCCCCCGATTCCTCGGTCGCGTCGATGAGCAGCAGCCGCCCGTCGTTGGAGGCGATGGCCAGCCGCTCGCCGTCCGGGTCGGCGAGCAGTTCCAGTACGCGGCCCAGCTCGCCGGAGGCCAGCCGGCGCGGCTCCCGGTCCCCGGAGGCGCGCGGGAGGTAGGCGATCTCGATCGCGTCCTCGCCCTCCGCGTCCGTCACGTACGCGACCTGCCCGCCGCTGCCGAGCATCTCGGGCAGCCGCACCCGCACGCCCGGGGTGTCGGCGATGGTCCGGGCCGGCCCGTCGCGGTGGGTGAGCCAGTACAGGCTGCCGCGGATGACGACGGCGCTGGCCCGGCCGGTGGCGTCGACCGACAGCGAGTCGACGTGGCTTGCGGCCGGGACCTGGTACGCACGGCGGCCGGCGCGGGGCCCGCCGAGGCGCACGTCGAGCCGGCGCGGGGGCCCGCCCGCCGCCCCCCAGGCGAAGAACCACCCCGCTCGTTTAAAAAAAAAACAAACCCCCCCAACCCAAGAGAG
>NZ_JBHYVA010000645.1:0-4018 GCF_042750055.1 Streptomyces sp. NPDC059456 | reverse complement strand
CACTCTCTTTTTGGTCGGCCGCGACAGTTTTTTATCAGAGCCGGGCTGGCGGCCGGGACGGGGTCCGCGCGGCGGCGGGGGGGGGGCCCGCCGCGGCCCCGGGCGCGCGGGCGGGGGGCCGCGCCGGCGGACAGCGAGTCGACGAGCCACAGGTCCCCGGCGCACTGGTAGACGACGCGGGTGCCGTCACTGGAGGCGTGCCGGGCGTAGAACTCCTCGTGGTCGGTGTGCCGGCGCAGGTCGGTGCCGTCGGGCAGGCACGAGTACAGGTTGCCGATGCCCTCGTGGTCGGAGAGGAAGGCGATGCGGCCGTCCACGAACATCGGGGCGTCGAGATGGCCCTCGACGTCCTCCAGCAGCTGCTTGCCGTGCAGCCACAGCCGGCCGGTGGCGCCGCCGCGGTAGCGCTTCCATGCGGCGGGCTCGTGCGGGGGCTTGCCGGTCAGCAGCAGGGTGCGACGCTCGCCCCCCGGCTCCTCGTGGACGGCGATGTCGGAGACCGGCCCCCAGGGGAGCTTGCCGCCGGGCGAGCCGTCGGTCGGCACGCTGTAGGCCCAGGCGAAGTACGAGAAGGGCTGGCTGTGCGAGGACACGGCGAGGATGTCGCTGCGCCCGTCCTTGTCGGGCGGGGTCCAGCCGCAGACCCGGGTGTCGGTGGCGCCCCAGTAGCTGAGCTGGCGGGCCGGTCCGCCTTCGACCGGGGCCAGGTGGATCTCGGGGTCGAGGCTGCGCCAGGTCGTGAAGGCGATGTGGCGGCCGTCGGGGGAGAACCGGGGGTGGCCGACCCTGGTCCGGTCGACGGTGATCCGCCAGGCCCGGCCGGGGGTCCGGCCGTCGGGGACCAGCGGGGCGACCCAGAGGTCGTCCTCGGTGGCGAAGCACAGCAGATCGTCGTGGAGGTGCGGGAACCGGAGGTACGCGACGTCGTGACTCACCCCACAATGCTTTCCGCGCCAGGGGGGCCTGGCAACTCGTACAGGTGATCCATGCCACGCCGTCTAGCGAAACGGAACGGTTTCGTTTCGCTTGCGACCGGGGTATCGTCATCGGTGTACGAAACGGTTTCGTTCGGATGGGAGGTGCCGGAGATGTCCGAAGAACTCTCGTCGCGGCGCAGCCGGATCACCCCCGAGCGGGAAGCCGAGCTCCACGAGGCGGTCCTCGACCTCCTCCGCGAGGTCGGCTACGAGGCGCTGACCATGGACGCGGTCGCCGCCCGTACCAAGTCCAGCAAGGCCACCCTCTACCGCCAGTGGGGGAGCAAGCCCGAGCTGGTCGCCAAGGCCCTGCGGTGCACCCAGCCGACCTCCCTGCGGGAGATCGACACGGGTTCGCTGCGCGGCGACTTCCACCGCATGGTCGAGCTCTCCGACAACGCGCAGATGGCGAAGGACACCGCACTGCTGCGGGGCCTCGCCCATGCCGTCCACGAGAGCCCCGAACTGCACCAGGCACTGCGCAGGCTGCTCATGGAGCCGGAGATCTCCGGACTCGACGAGATCCTGCGGCGGGCCGTGGAGCGGGGCGAGGTCGCCCCGGACTGCCCCGCGATCCGCTTCGTGCCGCACATGCTGATCGGCGCCTTCATCGCGTTGCCTCTGATGGAGGACCGCCCCGTGGACCAGGCGTTCCTCGCCGACTTCATCGACTCCGTGGTCTTCCCCGCCCTCGGAGTCTGAGTCCCCGCGACTCCATCCTGCTGCTCCTGACACGCCGCTCTCGTCGTCGGGCCGGCTTTCCACGCCCTGATCCATCCCGGATCCATCCCACGACCTGAACGGGAGACCGCCTCCGTGGCCACCTTCCTCTACCGACTCGGGCGGGGCGCCTTCCGGCGCCGCGGCCTCGTCGCCCTCGTCTGGGTGGCGCTGTTGTTCGCCGCCGGATTCGGCGCGGCGACGGCGGCCGCGCCCACCTCCGGATCGTTCTCGATACCCGGCACGGAGGCCCAGAAGGCCTTCGACGTGCTGGACAAGAAGTTCCCGGGCATGGCCGCCGACGGCGCCACCGCCCGTATCGTCGTCAAGGCGCCCGCGGGCGCCTCGGTCAACGACCCGAAGTACAAGACCGAGGTCGAGAAGATCGTCTCCGGCCTGAAGGACGGCCCGGGCAAGGCCGAGATCGCCTCGGTCACCGATCCGTACCAGGCCCACGCGGTGAGCCAGGACGGCTCCACCGCCTACGTGAGCGTCAAGTACGACGTCACCGGCATGGAGCTGAAGGACGACACGCGCGACGCCCTCAAGGACGTCGGCACCGCGGCGAAGGACGCCGGGCTCACCGTCGAGATCGGCGGCGACGCCCTGATGACGGCCCCCGAGACGGGCTCCGGCGAGATCGTCGGCATCCTGATCGCGGCGATCGTCCTCGTCATCACCTTCGGTTCGCTGGTCGCGGCCGGGCTGCCGCTGCTGACCGCGATCATCGGCGTGGGCATCGGCGTCTCCTCCATCACCGCGCTCGCCAACGTGCTGGACCTCGGCTCCACCACCTCCACCCTCGCGATGATGATCGGCCTTGCGGTCGGCATCGACTACGCGCTCTTCATCGTCTCCCGCTACCGCGTGGAACTCGCCGCGGGCCGCGAGCGGGACGAGGCCGCGGGCCGGGCCGCCGGAACCGCCGGATCCGCCGTCGTCTTCGCCGGTCTCACCGTGGTCATCGCCCTCGTGGGCCTGGCCGTCGTCAACATCCCGATGCTGACCAAGATGGGCTTCGCGGCCGCCGGCACCGTCGTCATCGCCGTCCTCGTCGCCCTGACCCTGGTCCCGGCCATCCTGGGCTTCGCCGGCAAGAAGGTCCTGCCCGCGGGTACGAAGAGCAGGCTGTTCGGCAAGGGCAAGCCCGCCGGTGCCGAGCCCAAGGCCAACGGCGGCACCCGCTGGGCCCGCTTCGTCCTGCGCCGCCCGGTCATGGTGCTCCTCGTCGGCGTCATCGGCCTCGGCGCCATCGCGATCCCGGCGAGCAAGCTGGAGATGGGCCTGCCGGACGACGGCGCCCAGCCGGTCTCCACGACCCAGCGCAAGGCGTACGACCTGCTGTCCGAGGGCTTCGGGCCGGGCTTCAACGGCCCGCTGATGGTGGTCGTCGACGGCGACAAGAAGCTCGCCGACGCGACGGAGGCCCGGATCAAGGGCCTGGAGGGCGTGGCCGCGGTCATGCCGCCGGCCCCGAACGAGGCCGGCGACGCCTCGGTGATCACCGTCATCCCGAAGGACCGCCCGTCCTCGGTGGAGACCGAGGACCTGGTCCACACGATCCGCGACGGCAGCGGCGACGACGTCCTCGTCACCGGCGCCACCGCCATGAACATCGACTTCTCGCAGAAGATGAACGACGCGCTGCTGCCCTACCTGGCGCTCGTGGTCGGCCTCGCCTTCCTGCTGCTGATGGTGGTCTTCCGCTCGGTCCTGGTCCCGCTCAAGGCGGCCCTCGGCTTCCTGCTCTCGGTGGTCGCCGCCCTCGGCGCCGTCGTCGCGGTCTTCCAGTGGGGCTGGCTCGGCTCGGTCTTCGGAGTGGAGCAGACCGGTCCGATCATGAGCATGATGCCGATCTTCATGGTGGGCGTCGTGTTCGGCCTGGCGATGGACTACGAGGTCTTCCTCGTGACCCGGATGCGTGAGGCGTACGTCCACGGCGAGCGCCCGGGCCAGGCCGTCGTGACCGGCTTCCAGTACAGCGCGCGGGTGGTCGTGGCCGCCGCCGTCATCATGATCGCGGTGTTCTCCGGCTTCATCGGCGCCAGCGAGCAGATGATCAAGATGATCGGCTTCGGTCTGGCCATCGCGGTCCTCTTCGACGCGTTCGTCGTCCGCATGACGATCGTCCCGGCGGTGCTCGCACTGCTCGGGCACAAGGCCTGGTGGCTGCCGAAGTGGCTGGACCGGCTGCTGCCGAACGTGGACGTGGAGGGCGAGAGCCTGCGCAAGCACCTCGAAGGCGCCGAGGGCTCCGGCCGGGGCCCGGACAAGGACCGCGAGCTCGTCGACGCCTGATCCCGTCCGCTCCTGATCCCGTC
>NZ_JBHYVA010000644.1:0-4851 GCF_042750055.1 Streptomyces sp. NPDC059456 | reverse complement strand
GACTGTTTTTGGTTGTGTGGGGGTTTTTTTTTTTATCTGGGGGGGGGGGGGGGGGGGGGGGGGGGGGGGGGGGGGGGGGGGGGGGGGGGGGGGGGGCCCCCCCCCCCCCCCCGGGTCCCGGGGGCCCCTGGCCCCTGCGCTGACCCGCCGGATCAGCGGGCTTCGCGGAGCCAGCCCGCGGCCTCCGTGGCCCAGTAGGTGAGGATCGTGTCCGCGCCGGCCCGCTTGATGCCCAGCAGCGTCTCCAGGATGGCCCGCTCGCGCTCGATCCAGCCCTTCTCCGCCGCCGCCTCGATCATCGCGAACTCGCCGCTGATCTGGTACGCGGCCACCGGGACGTCGACCGCCTGCGCGACCCGGTACAGGATGTCCAGGTACGGGCCGGCCGGCTTGACCATCACCATGTCCGCGCCCTCCTCCAGGTCGAGCGCCAGCTCCCGCAGCGACTCCCGGGCGTTCGCCGGGTCCTGCTGGTAGGTCTTGCGGTCACCCTGGAGCGACGAGGCGACGGCCTCGCGGAACGGGCCGTAGAAGGCCGACGAGTACTTCGCCGTGTACGCGAGGATCGAGACGTCCTCGTGCCCGGTCTCGTCGAGCGCGTCGCGGATGACGCCTACCTGGCCGTCCATCATGCCGCTGGGGCCGACCACGTGGACGCCCGCGTCGGCCTGGACCTGGGCCATCTCGGCGTACCGCTCCAGGGTGGCGTCGTTGTCGACGCGCCCGTGCTCGTCCAGGACACCGCAGTGGCCGTGGTCGGTGTACTCGTCCAGGCACAGGTCGGACATGATCACCAGATCGTCGCCCACCTCCGCCTTCACGTCGCGGATCGCGAGCTGGAGGATCCCGTCCGGCTCGGTGCCCGCCGTGCCCAGCGCGTCCTTGTTCTCGTCGGCCGGGACGCCGAACAGCATGATCCCCGCGACGCCCGCCTCGACGGCCTCGACCGCGGCCTTGCGCAGCGTGTCGCGGGTGTGCTGGACCACGCCCGGCATCGCGGAGATGGCCAGGGGCTCGCTGATGCCCTCCCGTACGAACGCCGGGAGGATCAGGTCCGACGGGTGCAGCCGGTTCTCCGCGACCATCCGCCGCATCGCCGGGGTGGTGCGCAGCCGGCGGGGCCGCGAGCCGGGGAAGGATCCGTACGCGCTCATACTCAGTCGCCTCTTCGAGCTTCGCTTCGAGAACAGTCGGGATCCAGCGTAGGCCGTGGCCCCGGCCGCCCCGGGCCGGGCCCGCCGCAGACGAAGCCGACGCCAGAGCCGAGCCGGAGCCCGGGACGAGCCGGAGACGGCTCAGGGCCCGGACGCGGGTGCGTCCGGGCCCTGTCGGGCTCTGCCCGCCGGTCAGGTCGTACGGCGTCGCCGTGCGCCCGGCCGGCGTTCGCTCGGGCGGGACACCGACTCGCCGGCCTCCTTGGCCGCGTCGCGGCGCGCCGCACCGTACTCGGCCAGCGCCTCGGCGAGCTTGCTCACGCTCGGCTCCGGCGACAGGACGTCGACCCGTAGACCGTGTTCCTCCGCCGTCTTGGCGGTGGCCGGCCCGATGCAGGCGATGACGGTCACGTTGTGCGGCTTGCCGGCGATGCCGACGAGGTTGCGCACCGTCGAGGACGACGTGAAGAGAACGGCGTCGAAGCCACCGCCCTTGATCGCCTCGCGCGTGTCGGCCGGCGGCGGCGACGCGCGCACGGTCCGGTAGGCGGTGACGTCGTCGACCTCCCACCCGAGCTCTATCAGGCCCGCGACCAGCGTCTCGGTCGCGATGTCGGCGCGCGGCAGGAACACGCGGTCGATCGGGTCGAAGACCGGGTCGTACGGCGGCCAGTCCTCCAGCAGGCCGGCCGCGGACTGCTCACCGCTCGGCACCAGGTCCGGCTTGACGCCGAACTCGACGAGCGCGGCGGCGGTCTGCTCGCCGACGGCGGCGACCTTGATGCCCGCGAAGGCCCGGGCGTCGAGCCCGTACTCCTCGAACTTCTCCCGGACGGCCTTCACGGCGTTGACCGAGGTGAAGGCGATCCACTCGTAGCGGCCCGTCACCAGGCCCTTGACCGCGCGCTCCATCTGCTGCGGGGTGCGCGGCGGCTCCACGGCGATGGTCGGCACCTCGTGGGGCACCGCGCCGTACGAACGCAGCTGGTCGGAGAGCGAAGCGGCCTGCTCCTTCGTACGCGGTACGAGGACCCGCCAGCCGAACAGCGGCTTCGACTCGAACCAGGCCAGCTCCTCGCGGCGCGCGGCGGCGCCCTGCTCACCGACCACGGCTATGACCGGCCGGGCGCCCTCGGGCGACGGGAGCACCTTGCCCTGCTTGAACACCTGGGCGATGGTCCCGAGGGTGGCGTTCCAGGTCCGCTGGCGCGTCGTCGTGCCGGCGACGGTCACCGTGAGCGGGGTGTCGGGCTTTCGCCCGGCGGACACCAGCTCGGCGGCGGCGCTCGCGACGGTCTCCAGCGTCGCGGAGACGACGAGGGTGCCGTCGCTGGCCCCGACCTCGCTCCAGCAGCGCGCGGAGGCGTTGCGCGCGTCCACGAACCGCACGTCGGCGCCCTGGTCCCCGCGCAGCGGCACACCCGCGTACGCGGGCACGCCGACGGCGGTCGCGACACCGGGCACCACCTCGAAGGGGATGCCGCCGTTGGCGCAGGCGAGCATCTCCTCGGCGGCGTTCCCGTCGAGGCCGGGGTCACCGGTGACGGCACGGACGACCCGCCTGCCGGAGCGCGCGGCCTCCATGACAAGATTGGCCGCGTCCCGGATCACCGGAACACCGGCGGCTGCTGACACTTCGTCAGCAATCGTCAGCTGAGGCGTGTCCACTCCCGCGCGCGCATGCGTGCGCACGACGTCGAGCACCTCGGGTTCCGCGATCAGGACGTCCGCGGCGGCGAGGGCCTCGACGGCGCGCAGCGTCAGCAGACCCGGGTCACCGGGGCCGGCACCGAGGAAGGTGACGTGCCCGTGGGCCGCGACGGCCGCGAAGGCGGAGGTGGTGGGACGTGTGGGGTTCAAAGCGACCGCTCCCCCATCAGACCGGCCGCGCCCTTGGCCAGCATCTCGTCCGCGAGTTCGCGGCCGAGCGCCATGGCCTCGTCGTACGAGTGGGGCACGGGACCGGTGGTGGACAGCTGCACCAGCGTCGAGCCGTCGAGGGTTCCGACGACGCCGCGCAGGCGCATTTCATTGACAACCTGGCCGTCGGCCAGAAGATCGGCGAGCGCACCCACGGGCGCGCTGCAGCCGGCCTCCAGGGCGGCGAGCAGGGAACGCTCGGCGGTCACGGCGGCCCGGGTGTGCGGGTCGTCGAGCTTGCCGAGCGAAGCGATGAGCTCCGTGTCGGAGGCGAGGCACTCCACGGCCAGGGCGCCCTGGCCCGGAGCCGGCAGCACGCAGTCCACGGAGAGCAGGTCGGTCGCCTCGTCACCGCGGCCGATCCGGTTGAGCCCGGCGGCGGCGAGGACGACGGCGTCCAGCTCGCCGTCGCGCACGAAACCGATCCGGGTGTCGACGTTCCCCCGGATGGCGACGGTCTCGATGCGCTTGCCGAGGCTGCGCGCGTAGTGGTTCAGCTGCGCCGTGCGGCGCGGCGAACCGGTACCGACGCGGGCGCCGTCGGGCAGCTGCTCGAAGGTCAGGCCGTCACGGGCGACGAGCGCGTCGCGCGGGTCCTCGCGCAGCGGCATGGCCGCGACGACGAGCTCCTCGGGCTGTGTGGTCGGCAGGTCCTTCAGCGAGTGGACGGCGAAGTCGACCTCGCCGCGCAGCAGCGCGTCGCGCAGCGCGGTGACGAACACGCCGGTGCCGCCGATCTGCGCCAGGTGCTCGCGCGACACGTCACCGAAGGTCGTGATCTCCACGAGCTCGACGGGCCGGCCGGTGATCGCCCTTACCGCGTCGGCGACATGGCCGGACTGGGACATGGCCAGCTTGCTGCGCCGCGTGCCGAGCCGGAGGGGCTGGTCGAGACGTGGATTCATGATGCCCGTCCTGAGTCGTCGTTCTGGTCGGCCGTGTCGGCCTGTCCCGCCTGGTCGACCTGTCCGGCCTGACCGGCCGCGTCCGCCCGGCTGACGGAGGCCACCGTCTGCGGGTCGAGGTCGAAGAGTTCGCGCAGCGCCTCGGCGTACCCGGCGCCGCCGGGCTCGCTCGCGAGCTGCTTGACGCGCACGGTCGGCGCGTGGAGGAGCTTGTCGACGACACGGCGCACGGTCTGGGTGACCTCGGCCCGCTGGCGTTCGTCCAAGTCCGGGAGCCGTCCGTCGAGCCGTGCCACTTCCATGGCCACGACCTCGGCGGCCATCGCCCGCAGGGCGACGACGGTCGGCGTGATGTGCGCGGCACGCTGGGCCGCCCCGAAGGCGGCCACCTCTTCGGCCACGATCCCGCGCACGGCGTCCACGTCGGCGGCCATCGGCGCGTCGGCCGAAGCCTCGGCGAGCGATTCGATGTCGACGAGCCGCACGCCCGGGATGCGGTGCACGGCGGCGTCGATGTCGCGCGGCATGGCCAGGTCCAGCAGGGCCAGCCGCACGGGCGCGACGTCGACCTGGCTGCGGGCGCCCTTGCGGGGCTGGCGCTGTGCGGCAGCCTCACCCTGGTCGGCCCATGTGCCGTGCAGTTCGAGGGAGTTGGCGTCGACACCGGTGAGGGCGGCGCGCCCGTCGCCGGCCGGGACCTCGACGGGACACCCGTCGCGGTCCGTGACGGCGCTGATGGTGCGCGCGACGCCGCCGTCAGTGAGGCGCATCCCGGCCTCGGCCGCGGCGACGAGCCGGGCCAGGACCTCGGCGTCGGCGGACGCCGGGGTCGTCCGCGGCGCGGGGGCCGGCAGCGGCGCGGGGGCCAGGGG